>USHH01000006.1 GCA_900554345.1 uncultured Bacteroidales bacterium
GATATTATAGGATTATGTTCGGCAAACATAATGTTTGCCGAACATAATTACATATCGATGGATGCCAAGCGCCCACCTGACCCTTCACTCTTCACCCTTCACTCTTCACCCTTCACTCTTAATACGACTCCTTCTCGTTGGGGAAGTCGCCGCTCTTCACGTCGTTGATGTAATGGCCCACAGCCTCCGTCATCACCTCCGCGAGATTGGCGTAGCGCCGCAGGAAACGGGGAGAGAAGCCGTCGTTGAGCCCCAGCATGTCGTGCATCACGAGCACCTGACCGTCGACACCGCCGCCGGCTCCGATGCCGATGATGGGGATAGTGAGCTCCTCGGCAACACGCTTCGCCAACGAGGCCGGAATCTTCTCGAGCACGATAGCGAAGCAGCCTATCTCCTCGAGGAGCTTGGCGTCGGCGATCAGCTTCTCGGCCTCGGCCTCCTCGCGGGCACGCACGTTGTAGGTGCCGAACTTATTGATGCTCTGCGGAGTGAGCCCGAGATGACCCATCACCGGGATGCCGGCGCAGAGTATGCGCTCCACCGACTCGCGGATCTCGGCGCCACCCTCCATCTTCACGGCCTCGGCGTGGCTCTCCTTCATGATGCGGATGGCGGAGGCGAGCGCCTCCTTGCTGTTGCCCTGATAGGAGCCGAAGGGAAGGTCGACCACCACGAGAGCGCGGCTTACGGCCTTCATCACCGATTTGGCGTGGTATATCATCTGGTCGAGCGTGATGGGGAGGGTAGTGAGGTTGCCGGCCATCACATTTGATGCGGAGTCGCCCACGAGGAGCACGTCGATGCCGGCCCCGTCGAGGATCTTGGCCGAAGTGTAGTCGTAGGCGGTGAGCATGGAGATCTTCTCGCCGCGCTGTTTCATCTCCGTGAGCCGCCGGGTGGTGACTTTGCGGGAATTGTCGATTGTATTGGTTGACATTTTGCTTTGTGTTTCGGCCGGCGCCGGAAGACGCGGGCCCGTTGCCGACGCAAAATTACAAAAAACGGATAATATGGCAAAAAAACAAATTCTTTATCACCATGATATGGAAATGTCGCGATTTTAATCTAATTTTGCAGCCTGATTATGGAATGGTTACAGAATATATTTATCGAGCACTCGCCGGTACAGGCCGTGGTCGTGCTGTCGGTGATCATAGCGGTGGGTCTCGCCTTAGGGAAGATCCACGTGGCCGGCATCTCGCTCGGCGTCACGTGGGTGTTTTTCGCGGGCATCCTCGCCGGACACCTCGGCCTCTCGATCGATCCGGCGATGCTCGACTTCGCGGAGAGCTTCGGCCTGGCGCTCTTCGTGTATGAGCTCGGCCTCAAGGTGGGACCCGGCTTCTTCAGCTCCTTCCGCCAGGGGGGAGTGAAGCTCAACCTCCTCGGTCTGGCCACCGTGATGCTCGGCACAGGAGTGGCAATAGGCCTCGCCTACGCCTTCAACGTGTCGATGGCCGACATGGTAGGCATCATCAGCGGCGCCACCACCAACACGCCGGCGCTCGGCGCCGCCCAGCAGGCCCTCTCGCAGCTCGGCATCCCGGCGAGCGGCGCTGCCCTTAGCTGCGCCGTGACCTATCCCCTGGGCGTGGTAGGCGTGATCCTCGCCTTCATCGTGGTGAGGAAATGCTTTGTCAGGAAGTCGGATATCGTCGACGGGTCGCATGAGAACGACGACCACACATTCATCGCCACGTTTCTCGTACACAATCCGGCGGTCTACGGCCTCAGCGTGAAGCAGGCCGCGGCCCTCACCGCCCCGAAGTTCGTGATCTCGCGCCTATGGCGCAACGGCGAGGTGTCGATCCCTACATCCGAAACCACCCTCGAGAAAAACGACCGCATTCTCGTGATCACCAACGACAACGACGTGCCGGCGCTCACCGTGCTCTTCGGCGAGCTGGAGAGCCGCGACTGGAACACCGGCAACATAGACTGGAACAAGATCGACAGCTCGCTCACCTCCAAGCATATAGTGGTGAGCCGTCCTGAAATCAACGGCCGGAAGCTCGGCTCGCTCCACCTGCGCAACCAATACGGCATCAACATCACCCGCGTGATGCGCAGCGGCGTGAAGCTGCTGGCCACCCCGGGGCTCGTGCTCCAGCTCGGCGACCGGCTTACCGTGGTGGGGAAGGCGAAACAGATAGAGGCTGTGGAAAAGGTCGTCGGCAACACCGTGACCCGCCTGAAGGATCCCAATCTCGGCGCCATCTTCATCGGCCTCGTGCTCGGTCTTCTGTTAGGCTCCGTGCCGGTGATGCTGCCCGGCATCTCGGTGCCGGTGAAGCTCGGCCTCGCGGGAGGTCCGATCATCATGGGTATCCTCATCGGGCGCTTCGGCCCGCAGTTCCACCTCGTGACCTACACCACGCGCTCCGCCAACCTCATGCTGCGCGGCATCGGCCTCTCGCTCTTCCTCGCCTGTCTGGGCCTCGACTCCGGAGCACATTTCGTGGAGACGCTCACCGACGGCGACGGACTACTGTGGATCCTCCTCGGATTCATAGTCACCATAGTGCCGGTGGTGATCATGGCCATCGCCGCCATGCGTATCAACCGCCTCGACTTCGGCAGCGCCTGCGGCATGCTCAGCGGGTCGATGGCCAACCCGATGGCCCTCGACTACTGCTCGGCGACGCTTCCGGGCGACAATCCGGCCGTGGCCTACGCCACGGTCTATCCCCTCTCGATGTTCTCGCGGGTGGTAATCGCCCAGCTCCTGGTCATCATATTCCTGTGACTCTTCAATCTTGACTCTTAACTCTTGACTCTTAACTCTTTAATAATAACCGGCATCGTGGCTATCCTGGCCCTCATCGGGGGCTGGAGGCTCCATAACGCCGTGCGCGACTGGCGCATACGGCGCCGCGGACGCCGGGGGGAGAAGGAGGTGGCCGACGTGCTCCGCCGACTGCCAAGGCGCGAGGCGACGGTGGTCAACGACCTTCTACTGCCTGTGCGTCAGGATGCAACTTCTCAGATCGACCATATCGTGGTGTCGCGACGGGGCATATTCATCATCGAGACCAAATCGCACAAAGGGCGCATCGTCGGTAGCGAGCACTCACAATTCTGGCGCCAGGAGCTCTGGAAGGAGTCGCACTCCTTCTACAACCCCCTGATACAGAACGCCGGGCATATCAAGGCACTACGCAGACTTCTTCCCGACGCCTACCACGGACTGATGGTGTCGGTGGTGGTCTTCACCGATGCCGACGAAGTGGATGTGGCCGCCGACGACATAGTCACGCCCAGACGTCTGCTCCCCGACCGGCGGCGTCGGCGCACCTTCGACCCCGAGCGGGAAGTGCGCGGCCACTGGTGGCGGCGCGGCAGGAGCGTGA
The DNA here is from genome assembly GCA_900554345.1 of uncultured Bacteroidales bacterium. GTDB lineage: Bacteria > Bacteroidota > Bacteroidia > Bacteroidales > Muribaculaceae > Lepagella. Next base: position 3,354 of record USHH01000006.1, read on the forward strand.
CGCTCGACCCCGCGAAATGGGTGATGCGCCTCACGGCTCTTTACCCCCAGCTGCGCCGACTGCCCAAGGTGCTCGGCCCCGACGAGGTGGAGGCCATCACGGAGGCCCTCTCTGAAGCCGACCTGCGGCGACGCGCCGACAGGCGCGACCACCGGCGTCAGGCCCGGGAGGCCGCCTCGCATGCCGACGACTGCATCAGGCAAGGGATATGCCCGCGCTGCGGTGCCCCGCTCGAACGGCGCCGGGGAGACTACGGCCCTTTCCTGGGTTGCACCCGATTCCCGGAATGCCGTTTCGCATGCGGTGTGACCCGTTAACTTTCTTTAATAGTCAGCGGTGAACCCCGGCCGACACCGAGACGTAATAAAGGTATCAGACAACCATATAAAATTCACGACTATGAGACATACCGCAATCATCCTTCTCTCCATGCTGCTCGGAGGCACCGCAGTTGTCTCGGCACGCACTGACTATCAGGTATGGCTGACCACCGACGGAGCCGGCATCATGCTCAACAGCCGGTCTGACCCGTATGGATGGAACCATCACCGCACCTTCTTTGACTACGGCCCCGGCCCCAGGCATCCCAAGTATAAGAAACACAATAAGAAAGCATATAAGAAATACAAGAAGATGCGCAAGGAGCAGGAGAAGGCGCGCCGCAAATACTACAAGAAGCACGGCCACCGCCACGCTCCGCCGCCACCGCCCCCACCCCGCAGGCATCACCATCACGATGACTGACACGCCCCGGCGACAATCCCATCAGAAGAGGCTTCCATTTGCGAGGCCTCTTTTTTTTATATACTTTTGCAATCCAGATACACGCTTATATAATATCCTTACAACTCAACATCTCATTCAGCAGCTTATCATGGACTATCAGAAAGTAATCGACAGGATCCACGAGGAGGTGAAGCCCTACTGGGGACGCGGCAAAGCCGCCGACTACATCCCGGCGCTCGCCGAGGTGGATCCCCGTCAGCTCGGCATCTCCGTGGCCACGCTCGGCGGCGACGTCTTCAACGCGGGCGACACGGGAGTGCCGTTCTCCATCCAGAGCATCTCGAAGGTATTCACCCTCGCCATGGTGGCCCGCCACCTCGGGGAAGACCTCTGGCATTCGGTGGGACGCGAGCCTTCGGGCAACCCCTTCAACTCGCTGGTGCAGCTCGAATACGAGAAGGGATTCCCGCGCAATCCCTTCATCAACGCCGGCGCGCTGGTGGTGACCGACCGCCTCATCTCGCTCTATCCGAGGCCCAAGGAGGCCATCCTCGACTTCGTGAGGGCCCTCTGCGGCAACGACGACATCTACTACGACCACCGCGTGGCCCAGAGCGAGCGGGCGCACGCCGACCGCAACATGGCGCTGGCATATTTCATGAAGGACTTCGGCAACATCCACAACGACGTGGAGACGCTCATCGACGTCTACTGCCACCAGTGCGCCATAGCGATGACATGCCGCGACCTCGCCAACTCTTTCCTCGTCTTCGCCCACCGTGGCGTCAACCCCTTCAACCGCGAGAGGATACTGACCGTGAGCCAGACCAAGAGGCTCGGCGCCGTGATGGCCACATGCGGCTTCTACGACGAGAGCGGCGACTTCGCGTTCCGCGTCGGCCTTCCGGGCAAGAGCGGCGTGGGGGGCGGCATCGCCGCCTACATGCCCGGCAAGCTCTCGATCGCCGTATGGAGTCCGGAGCTCGACAGCTACGGCAACTCGCTGGCAGGCATCGAGGCTCTGGAGCGGTTTACCACCGACATCGGCTCCTCCATCTTCTGACCCCGCGCATGTTACATTTTCATTAAATTTTGGGCCGGAGGTGGCGGAGTCGGGATTTTTACGCTAATTTTGCGTCTCAGACAATACACCAGACATTATGGCCCGCAAGATACTGATAGTAGACGACGAGGAGACCCTCTGCGAGACCCTGCGCTTCAATCTCGAGGCCGAAGGCTACGAGACCGCCACCGCCCACAGCGCGGAGGAGGCCCTGGCCCTCGGCCCCGGCGGCTTCGACCTCGTGCTCCTCGACGTGATGATGGAGGGGATAAGCGGCATCCAGATGGCCCGCATCATGAAGGCCAACCCGGCCACGGCCTCCGTGCCGGTGATCTTCTGCACGGCGAAAGACACGGAAAACGATATGGTGGAGGGGCTCGAGCTGGGCGCCGACGACTATATAGTGAAGCCCTTCTCCATGCGCAATGTGGTGGCGAGGGTCAGGAGCGTATTGCGCCGCTGCGACCGGGGCGCACAGAGTGTGGATCAGGAGACACCTCTGCGCCACGAGGGGCTGGAGCTCGACCCGGCGGGGAAGCGCTGCACCGTCGACGGCGCGGAGGTGAAGCTGCCGCGCAAGGAGTTCGAGATGCTGCGCCTGCTGATGTCGCACCCCGGACAGATCTTCTCGCGTGAGGAGATCCTCGACGCGGTATGGCCGGATGAGGTGGTGGTGGCCGACCGGGTGGTCGACGTCAACATAGCGCGCATCAGGCGCAAAATCGGGAAATATGCGGCTACGATAGTGTCGCGTTCAGGATATGGCTATGCGTTCGCTCCATAAGCCCACATATTCGAAGCCCACATATTCGCAGCGGCTGTTTGTCTGGCTGCTGGGCTATTCCCTGATAATCCTCGTGGGAATGGTGTCGTTTCAGTACAGCCGCGAGAAGGCGTTCAAGACTCGTGAGCTTGACGGCAAGCTGCAGATCGTCAACGCCTATATCGCCGGGGAGCTGGAGAGCGGCGTGAGTCCGCGCGACATCGACATCAGGCGTCTCAACACCTTCGGCGACCTGCGGGTGAGCATCATCGACCGCAAAGGCAGGGTGGTCTACGACACGTCGCTCGACACTCCGCCGGAAGGCAACCATCTGGAGCGCGAGGAGATCCGCGAGGCGCTGCTCACGGGCTCCGGCTACGACGTGCGCCGCCACAGCGAGACCACGGGAGAGACATATTTCTATTCGGCCCATCTCACTCCGGAGGGTATGGTGGTGCGTACGGCTGTTCCCTACTCCGCTCCTTTAGGCAAGCTGCTGGAGGCCGACTACGGTTTCCTGTGGGTGATGGGACTGATCATGGCGGTGATGTGCATCGCCGGTTACGCGGCCACGCGGCGCCTCGGGCAGAACGTGGAGCGGCTGAGCCGCTTCGCGAAGGCCGCGGAGCGCGGCGAGGGAATAGCGGATGAGAGCTCGTTTCCCCACGACGAGCTCGGCTCCATCTCGAGCGACATCGTGAGGCTATACGTCAAGCTGCGCGGCGCCGTGGAGGAGCGCGACAGGCAGCACCGCGAGGCTATGCACCAGCAGCGCGAGAAGGAGCGCATCAAGAAGCAGCTCACCAACAACATCAACCACGAGCTGAAGACGCCGGTGGCGTCGGTGCAGGCGTGCCTTGAGACGATAGCGCAGCATCCGGAGATGGCTAAGCGCGAGGAGTTCGTGAGGCGCGCGCTGGCTGCCGTTGCCCGGCTCAACAGTCTGTTGGGGGATGTCGCTCTGCTCACCCGACTCGAGGACGCGCCGGGGGCGGTGGCGATGGAGCCGGTGGACCTCAGCGAGGTGGTGGCTGATATATGCGCCGACAAGGAGACGGAGGCCTCGGCGAAGGGTATGACGATCGCCGACCGGCTGCCCGCGGGCATCATGGTGGAGGGAAACGAGGGACTCATCGCGTCGGTTTTCTATAATCTGCTGGCCAACGCCATCGCCTATTCAGGCGGCACGCGTGTGGAGATCAGGAAGCTGCGCGGGGCTCCGGGGCTCGTAGGGATAGAGGTGGCCGACGACGGTGTCGGAGTGGCGGAGGAGCATCTCCCCCACCTCTTCGAGCGGTTCTACAGAATCGACAAGGGGCGCTCACGTGCGCTCGGCGGCACGGGGCTCGGCCTGGCGATCGTGAAGAACGCGATGGCCGTTCACGGCGGCAAGGTGACCGTGGCGCGGCGCCCCGACGGCGGCCTCGCCTTCACCCTCGTATTCACGATAACTAACGCCACGGTACAGACTAACCCTTGATTATTTAGGAAATTTGTTGTACCTTTGTGTTTGTAATACAAATAAATAATAATCATGGCAAGACCGATTCAAGACACACCGGTTCTAACTGGGGAAGACGCGCTTCGATTCGTAGAATTGATGAATACGCCACGTCCGGAGACAACAGAACGCAAGGCTCAGATAAAGAGTGCGTACGAGACAGTCATGAGAATGTTGGCACGTAATCAGAAATAATGGATTTCGAGGATTTCTATAATAACTACGGCATACGCAAACTGGAATTAGGGGAGCGAATAGCAACTTTTTCATGCGGAGATGAAGACTTAGATGACTTCATCCTTAATGACGCGCCTCTATACCGAGAAGCTCTTCTCGCCGTAACTTACATTATCGAAAACAATTACACCAAAGAGGTTGTCGGTTATTTCAGCTTGGCAAATGACCGGATTGCCATTAAGGATTTTCCATCCAACAACGAATTCAACAGATTTCGCAGGCATCGATTTGTCAATGAAAAAAGACTCACGAATTATCCTTCCGTAAAGCTATGCCGTTTTGCATTAAGCGATTCCGTCAAGGGCAAACATATCGGCTCTATCCTGCTGGATTTCATGAAACGATATTTTGTATCGGACAACAAAACCGGATGTCGTTTTCTAACAGTGGATGCTTACCACACTGCGGAAGGATTCTATTTGAAGAATGGATTCCTTTATCTAAGCAATGCTGATACAGACCGCCCCACAAGATTGATGTTTTACGATTTAATCAACTTGGAAGATTAACCTATTCTCCAAGAGGCGTTCCTCTGGCTATAATCGACTCGACAGCAAACCAACAGATGGTCCGGCTTCCGATTCCAAGGGAGCCGGGCCATTCATATCTCTCGATGAACCCCTGCCACAATGTTATAACAAATATCGGCCTCGCCTTCACCCTAACATTCCGGAGTTTCACGGAAACGTAAGGTTATTGTAATATTTTTGAAACATCCATAGTCTAAATTTGCATCATGAAACGTTTTAGTCCTGTAAAGATCAAGACTAAGACTAAAGACAAAAGACTAAACGCTAAAGACTATGGACCTTCTATTCTTATGCCTGGTGGTTTTCCTCTTCCTCCTTGCAGTGTTCGACCTCTCGGTGGGAGTGAGCAACGACGCCGTAAACTTCCTCAACTCCGCCATCGGCTCCAAAGCCGCCTCCTTCAAGAGGGTGCTCATCGTGGCCTCCATCGGTGTCTTCATCGGCGCCGCCATGAGCAACGGCATGATGGACGTGGCGCGCCACGGCATCTTCCGCCCGGAGAACTTCTCCTTCTACGACCTCATCTGCATCTTCATGGCGGTGATGGTGACCGACATCATCCTCCTCGACATCTTCAATACCCTCGGCATGCCCACCTCCACCACCGTCTCGCTGGTGTTCGAGCTGCTCGGGGCCACTTTCGTTGTGGCGCTCATCAAGATGGCCGGCGGCCTCGACCTCGGCTTCAACGACCTGCTAAACACCGAGAAGGCGCTATCCGTGATACTCGGCATCTTCCTCTCCGTGGCCATAGCCTTCGTCTTCGGCACGGTGGTGCAGGTGCTGGCGCGCACCATATTCACCTTCAACTACCGGAGTCGTCTTAAATGGAAGATAGGTATCTTCGGCGGCCTCTGCGCCACGGCCATAATCTACTTCCTCATAATCAAGGGTGCGAAAGACCTCACCTTCATGACTCCGGAGGTGAAGGGCTGGATCGCGGGCCACACCTGGCTGATCATCGGCGGGAGCATGGCCTTCTTCACGGTGCTGATGCAGCTGCTCCACGCCCTCGGCGTCAACGTACTGAAGACGGTGGTGCTCATGGGCACCTTCGCGCTGGCCGTGGCCTTCGCCGGCAATGACTTAGTGAACTTCATCGGCGTGCCGCTGACTGGTCTCTCCTCCTATACCGACTACGCGGCCAACGGCGCCGGCGACGCCCACGGCTACCTCATGGGGTCGCTCAACGGCTCGGCCAACACTCCGGTATGGTTTCTCGTCGGCGCCGGCGTGGTGATGGTGGTGTCGCTGGCCACCTCTCCGAAGGCCCGCAACGTCACCAAGACGGAGATCGGACTGGGCAGCGCCCAGAGCGGCGAGGAGATGTTCGGCTCGTCGCGCATAGCACGGCGGCTGGTGAGGTGGAGCCTCTCGGCCATACAGTGGGTGGGCAGCGTGACTCCGCGCCGTGTGAGGCAGTGGTTTGACCGCCGCTTCGACACCGACCAGGCCATCATGGAGCAGGGCGCGGCCTTCGACCTGGTGAGGGCATCGGTCAACCTCGTGCTCGCCGGAGCGCTGATCGCCGCCGGCACCTCGATGAAGCTGCCTCTCTCCACCACCTTCGTCACCTTCATGGTGGCCATGGGCACCTCGCTTGCCGACAAGGCATGGAGCCGTGAGAGCGCCGTATTCCGCATCACGGGCGTCATCTCCGTGATCGGCGGCTGGGTCATCACCGCCGGCGCGGCCCTCCTCGGCTTCGCTGGCGGCCTTCATCGGCGCAGGAGTGATAGTGGCGCTGATGCATCTCGGCGGTCATTGGGTGATGATAGCGCTCGCCGCCCTGGTGGTGTTCCTCATCATCCGCAGCAACGTCCGCTTCCGCCGCCGCAAGGAGGAGGAGAAGGGCGACACCCTCTTCCAGAGCATCATAACGGAGGAACCGGGACGAGACATCTGGCCGGCCCTCTCCCTCTACATCGCCACCCACCAGAAGACTTTCCTGCAGACGGCCAGCGAAGCCTACTCGCTGATGACGCAGGCCTTCACTTCCGACAACGCCTCGACGCTCTCGAAGCTTGACAAGCGCCTGGCAATGGAGAAGAACGTATTGAAGAACAACCGGCGCAAGGAGACGCTCTGCTTCCGCCAGCTCCCCCGTCAGGAGGCCATCACGAAAAACGCCTGGTTTCACCTCACCAACAACTGCTGCATGGGTATGCTCTACAACCTCAAGCGCATGACGGAGATATGCCGCGAGCATGTGGAGAACAATTTCCTGCCGCTGCCGCAGGAATACGCCGCGGAGCTTGAGAACGTACGGGTGAAGGTGGGGATCCTCTTCAATGACGCGGCCAATCTCCTGGAGGCGGAAGACACCGGTGTGGCCAATATGCTGCGCCACCACTGCGACAATCTCAAGGACGACATCTCGCGTCTCTGCGGGGAGCTCTACGACAGGCTGCACGACGAGGACAGCCGCCTGATGACAGTGATCTACGTGTATCTCAACACCCTTCAGGAGACACAGGAGATGGTGTCGGCATTAAGGAAGTTCATCCGCGCCGACATGAAGCTCCACGGGCTTCCCACGCGCATCATCCCCCTGCCCGCCGAACCCACCCTGGGCTGACAGCAATCCATTATCTTCTTCTGAAGCGTCCGAACAGGTAGGAGGCGGCCTCCCGGAGTTCGGGCGTCTTCGTTATGGCGAGGATTCCGGCGTAGAAGAGGCCTCCGGCCGAGGCCACGACAAAGAGCGACAGCAGCGGGGAAAGGGGAAGCTCAAGGAGCAGCAGGCAGCCGGCGGCCATCGCTGCCGTCACGAGAGCGAAGGGCGCCATGTCGGCCACCGAGCGCCAGAAGCTGTAGCCGGTGGCCCGCGCCGTGATGACGCCAACCACCGCCACCGTGGCCACGGAGGCGAAGAGCTGACCCCACACGAGCAGCGTCATGTCGAGCGAGAAGACAGTGGCGAGTATGGCCAGCGCGATGAAGCCGTCTTTCACCGCCTCAACCACCATCAGCAGCTTCCCCCGGCCGAGAGCCAGCAGATAGTTGCCTGCCAGCGATATCATCACCACGAAGATACCCCTCACCGCCAGAATCTGGAAGAGCGGGATGGCTGCATCCCATTTATGGCCGAAGAGCAGATGGAAGAGTGGAGCGGCGGCCACGGCAAGTCCTGCCATAGCCGGGAGCGTCACGAAAGCGGTGAAACGGTTGGCCTTTCTCATGTAGCGGTGGAAATCGGCCGGCGAGTCCTGCACGCGGGCCAGCAGCGGCACGAAAGAGGAGGTGAGCACCTGCGAGAGGGAGGCGCTCCCCATCTTGCTCCACTTGTCAGCCTGCGAGTAGACGCCAAGCGACGAAAGACTGTAGAAGGCACCGATCACGAAGGAGTAGACATTGAGGAAGAGGGTATTGAGCATCGACGAGGAAAAGACACTCAGGCCGAGGCGCCACATACCTTTGAGAGAGTTGATGGAGAAGCCGGTGGGACGCCAGTGCCCGGTGGCCCAGAGCCACGCGGTCTTCACGGCGGCATTGGCCACCGACTGCCAGACGAGAGCCCAGGGGCCGAAGCCGCCAAGCGCAAGGCAGACACCGAGCACACCCGACGTCACGAGGGCCACGGTATTGGCGATGGCGATCTGCTTGACGTCCATACGCTTCATCAGCCGGTTGGTCTGAACAATCGAGAGGCCGTTGATGACGAAGGTGAGAAACATCACCTTCGAGAGGGGAATCAGCCTCTCGTCGCCCTGAAATATGGCGGCAATCGCCGGCGCCGCCAGCCAGAGCAGCAGGTATACAGCCACACTGACGGCGAGGTTAAACCAGAAGACGGTGGAATAATCACGGTCGTCTGGATTCTTCTTCTGAAGGAGCGCGGCGCCGAATCCGCTGTCGACGAAGAGGATGGCAAAGGCCTGGAAAACGACAAGTGCCCCTACGAGGCCGAAATCCTCCTTCGAGAGCACATTGGCGAGCACGATGCCGACGCCGGCATACAGCAGCTGGCTCGCCACCCGGTCGATGGCATTCCATTTCAGCGTACGCGCCGTGGCGAGCTTCAGTCCTCCCCCTTCGCCCGGGGCGCCGGAATCACTCATCGAGCTCATCGCTCACAGCCTCGACATCATCGGTGTCTTCGTCATCGGCGTCATCATCTTCATCCTCATCATGAGCAGGGGCCGGAGCATTGCCGTCGTCGACGGTATATTCCGTCTCGCGCATCTCGGGAATCGGGAAGAGCTTTCCGCCGCCGGTTTTCTTCACCTTCGGGTCGCCCTTATAGTAGATCTTTGTAGAGCCGATACCCTTGACGCTGAGCGACTCGAGGGGCCAGCAGCCGATGGAGCCGCTGCCGAGGATGCTGCATTTCACGCGGTCGGCTTTCAGGCGGTCGGCCTGTATGAGGCCGGTGCCAATCATGCGGAAAGAGGCGTCGTGGCATGTGCCGGAGACATTGATGGTGCCGTTGCCGGTGTTGAGCACGGCCGTCACCTTGTTGGCGCGCACGTCATCCACGGTCACGGTGCCGTTGCCCATCTCGACGGCCTTGAACTCCGCGCACGAGGCCATGGTCTGCACATGGGTGGTGAAGTTGGAGGTGTTCTCCACAAATGTCAGGAAATCGCTGTATAGATAGAGTGTCGGGAGACGCGGGTGGCCCACATCCTCGGTGTTGACCTGCACCTTCAGCTGGCCGTCCTTGAGCGTGAAGATGAAGGCGTCTTCAAACTCCGGCTCCCCCTCGAAGACGGCGAGCCCCGTGGAGTCAGCCTCACATCGATATACTACGTTGACATCGTCGATCACCTTCAGCCGGTCAAACTGGCCGATCTCCCTCGTATATACACGCGTACGCTCCTGGGCGCCGCATTCGAGGCCCAGCATGGATATCAATACAAACGCGATAAGCGAAACATGCTTCATCATATCCGATTTTAAACAGACATCCGGCCTCCAGACAGAAAACCGGATATTTCAAAATAGTTTTCCAATATATTATTTAACGGCACAGGCTCTGAAAATTTCATGTCATGCCGAAAAAATTTCTCTCCACCTCCTGAAGGATCTCTTCAAGCTCGCCGGCAGTGTCGGCGCGCAGTAGCCTTATGCGCGTCTCGCGGAAATTGGGTATGCCCTTGAAGAGGGGCGTGGCGGCGAGATGGCGGCGGATGTGGAGGATGCCGCGGTATTCATCGATGCGGTCGATGCTCTCGCGGATCTGGCGGCGCAGCAGGGCGAACTTCTGCGCGTCGGTGGCGGTGGCCACTGCCCCGTCGCGCAGATAGGAGTTGACCTCCGAGAAGATCCAGGGGGCGCCGATGGCGCCGCGGGCTATCATCACGGCGTCGACGCCATAGCGGTCGAAGGCGTCGGCGGCCTGCTGCGGGGTGGTGATGTCGCCGTTGCCGATGACGGGGATATGTATCTCCGGCATCTCCTTGAGGCGCCCGATGAGTGTCCAGTCGGCCTGACCGGTGTACATCTGCGAGCGGGTGCGGCCGTGAACGGTAAGGGCGGCGATGCCGCAGTCCTGGAGACGCGGGGCGAGGTCGGTGATGATCTTGCTGTCGCAGTCCCATCCGAGACGGGTCTTCACGGTGACGGGAATCTTCACGGCGTCGACCACGCGGCGCGTGATGTCGAGCATCTTGGGGATGTCGCGGAGCATGCCGGCGCCGGCGCCCTTCGAAGCCACCTTCTTGACGGGGCAGCCGAAATTGATGTCGAGGATGTCGGGGCGCGCATCCTCCACCATGCGGGCGGCCTCCACCATGGCATCGGGGTCGCGGCCGTAGATCTGGATGGCCACGGGGCGCTCGCGCTCATCGATGGTGAGCTTGCGGGTGGTGGAGTTGATGTTGCGCACCAGCGCCTCCGCCGATACAAACTCGGTGTAGACGAGGGCGGCTCCCTGCTCGTGGCATATGAGGCGGAAGGAGGGGTCAGTGACGTCTTCCATCGGCCCGAGTAGCACCGGGCGCTCTCCGAAATCTATATTTCCTATTTTCATAACGCTGATTATGAGAGGGTGAGGCGCGACGACTTCGATGCGGCGAGGAGCTGCGCCACTTCGAGGATCTCGTCGGGAGTGGTCTGCATGAGGCTGTCGATGATGGCGTCGGTGTCGATCACCACGTCATGGTAGAGAAGCCCCTTGGCCAGCGACATGGCGTAGTTCTCATGGTTGTCGGTGGCCACGAGGAGCTGTCCGCAATACTGCCGGCGCATTTTCTCGAATGTGTCGGGGTCGAAACGCCTCTGCGCGAGGCGGTCGAGCTCGTCGTAGACGATGCGCAGGCATTTGTCGACATTGGCGGTGTCGCAGCCGAAATATATCGAGAGCAGCCCGCAGTCGCGGTAGAAGTTGACGGAGCTGTCGACGGCATATACGTATCCGTGGTTGTCGCGGAGCTCGCGGTTGAGGCGTGAGTTCATGCCGGGGCCTCCGAGGTAGTTGTTGAGCATCAGCAGCGCCGGACGGCGCGGGTCGTGGCGGCCGAAGACGGGGAGTCCCACCACGGTGTTTGCCTGGTGGTTGTCGTCGTCTTCCACCTCGGAGAAGGGCTCCACATAGGCCGGAGTGTCGTTGGCGAGGAAGGGAGCCGGGCGGTTGAGCGGAGAGAAGGCATCCTCCACGAGGCGGGCGATGCGCTCGGGGTCGTCGGGCCCGGCGGCGTAGACCGTCATGTTCGACGGGGCGTAGAAAGTGTCGATGAAGTCGCGGCAGTCGGCGCCCGTGAGCATGCGGACGCTCTCGGGAGTGCCGAGGATGTTGTGGGCGAGGCCACACCCCTCGAAGATGCGCTCGTCAAACTCGTCGAAGACGGAGTCGGCGGGGCTGTCGAGATAGCTGTTGATCTCCTCCACCACAACCTCGCGCTCCTTGGCGAGCTCGGCCTCGGGGAAGCGGGAGTCAGACACGAGGTCGGCGATCAGGCTTATAGCCCTGTCCGCATGTCCTGCGGGAGCGTTGGTGTAGATGGCGGTCTCGTCTTTGGAGGTATAGGCGTTGAGCTCGCCGCCCACCTCCTCCATGCAGCTGGAAATCTCGAGGGAAGAGCGCGAGCCGGTGCCCTTGAATATGGTGTGCTCCACGAAATGGGCAAGGCCCTGGCGGTCGTCGCCCTCGTCGCGGCTGCCGGCGTTGATCACGGCCCCGATATAGGAGACGCGCCCCTGCAGAGGCCACACCACAAGACGCAGCCCGCTGGAGAACCTCGTTATATGATATTCATTGCTTGGCATAACGGTATGATAAGGCGCCCATTGGCGCAAAACAGATACAAAATTAGTTGAAATTGACCAAACAATCAAATTTTATTAATTTTGCAGGAAAGTAGCCGGACCTAAACCACATAATCTACAAACCAGGGCTACCGACATCAAAGATGGGAAAGAAGAAACTACTGGCGGCCATAGCCGTGGCCGGCATCCTGACGGGAGGCTGGCATGCCTCGTGCAGCCGTAGGGAAGGAAGCGCCGACATGCCGGAAAAGGAGATGGGCGAGCTCCTCCACGTAATCGACAATGCAGCGACCTACCAGCGCGGAAGGCTCCTGAGCCTCGACTCGCTGAGGCAGGCGGCGCAAAGGCCGGCCGACAGCGCAGCGGCGTGGCAGGCGGCATGCCGCCTGAGCGAGGAATACCGGCAGATGAACTCCGACTCCGCACTGAAATACGCCCGGCAGGCCATCTCGCTGGCGCCGGGAAGCGGACGCAGCGACGCCGATGCGCGCAGCCGTCTGGCGATGGTCGACGCGCTGAGCTCCGCGGGACTCTTCTCCGTGGCGCTCAAGACCCTCGACTCCCTCTCGCAGACACCGATGGGCGCCGACACCCGAATCGAGCTGTGGCGCACGGGACGCACCTGCTACGCATATCTTGCTCAATATACAGTGGAAGACCCCGGCCTTCATGAGCTCTACAGGCGCCGGTCGATGGAATACGACGACTCGCTGATGAAGGCGCTGCCTGCCGGCGACAGCTTCGCCCGCTTCCTGCGCGGCGAGCGCCTCGTAGACCAGGGGCGCTACGCGCAGGCCAGGACAGCCCTCGACTCCCTGATGGCCGACCTGCCGGAGCACAGCCGCCTCTACGCCATGAGCGCCTACCAGCTGGCCGAGGTCTTCCGCAATCAGGGCAACGAGAAGATGTATGCAGCCAATCTCGCCAAGTCGGCGATGGGCGACATCTACAACTGCACCAACGAGGGGCTCTCGCTCCCCGCACTCGCCAACTGGCTCTACACCCACGGCGAGATCGACTGTGCCTTCCGCTTCATCAACCACGCCATGGACATCAGCAACCAGGGCAACCTTCGCATGAGGATGACCACCACCGGGATGCTCGCCCCGGTGATCGACGAGGCATACCGCGACCAGATCGACACCTCGACGCGATTCCTGCGCATCTGCATCATCATCGCCACGCTGCTTCTGGTGGCATGCGCCGCCCTCTCGGCCTTCCTCATCCTCCAGGTGCGCAAGGTCCACGCCTCCCAGCGGAAGCTCCAGGCCGTCGACCGTGTGAAAGACTCCTACATCGCCAACTTCATCGGGCTATGCTCCTCCTACGCCTCACGCCTCGACCATCTCACCAACTCAGTGACACGCAAGATCGAGGCCGGAAAGACCGATGAGCTTCTGAAGTCGCTCAACAACGGCAAAGTGCCGGAGCAGGACGACGACAAGCTCTATGAGACCTTCGACCGGACGCTGCTCGACATATTCCCCGACTTCGTCGACAGCATCAACTCGCTGCTGCGCCCCGAGAAGAAAATCGTGGTGGAAAAGCCCGGCACCCTCACTCCGGAGCTGCGCATACATGCCTTCGTGAGGCTCGGCATCGACGAGAGCGCGAGGATAGCCCAGATACTACGCTACTCCACCAGCACCGTCTATAATTACCGCACCAAGATGCGAAACAAGGCCATCGACCGCGACAATTTCGATGAAAACGTCAGAAATCTGGGTAGATGACATCTACAGACCTATCTACATTCCATATTTGTGTTTCGTTGATATTATGCACTTTACGCTTTTACAAGTCTACATTCGCGCTACAATCCGACTATATCGCTTGCATTTGAAGCCTGACTGATATAATTTTGCATCGTCGGAAGAATAGACCGACGGCGCCGAGACGCCACGACATTACCCAGAATAGACGTTACCATGGTAAAAAAGGTAAAGAAGATTGATTCGCAAAATTTAGCAAAGGGATGCAGACGACTCTCTCGAAAGCATCAAAGCATTATGACTGAATGATTCATTTATGTTAGGTTTGTAGAAATTATTTTTGATTCGCACCGCGCAGACTTCTTGTGAAAGACGTCTGCTTTTTTTATACCCGGCCCTACACACGCCGTCACGACCGCATACAGACTCGGAAATGAACATTCGCGGCTTCTGCCATGTTGGAGACTATAAGAGGGGGGGCACTGCTCCCTCTATCCGCAACAGTCATGTATTCGCAACAGCTATGAGCATCTGGCTAAAGATATTGCTGGTATTCGGCGCGGGAGGCCTCGGCGCGGTGTGCCGCCTTCTGATAGAGACAGCCATCCATCCCACCGGGATATGGCTGGGACTGGCCACGCTCGTAATCAACACGCTGGGGTGTCTGATAATCGGCATACTGGCAGGCCTCCTGGTGGTGAGTCCCTGGAGCTTCTACGACAAGACGGCATTCACCATGCTGACGATGACGGGGTTCTGCGGGGGATTCTCGACATTCGCCGAGTTTACCCTCGACTGTGTGAAGTATCTGGAGAATGGTCACGCGACAGCATATGTGGTGTTTGCAGCCTGCACGATGTTTTTCGGGCTTTTCAGCTGCGCGTTCGGCTACTGGCTGGGGCAGCGGCTGTGACGGCTAAGAGTCAAGGGTCAAGGGTCAAGGGTCAAGAGTCAAGAGTCAAGAGTCAAGAGACTTAAGACTTAAGTAGGGACATGCCTTCGGCATATTTCAATGGCCAGCGAGTCAGAATGATTCTTACCGATGGAGTCGGTGGGAAACGTGCCGGAGGCACGTCCCTACAAGTCAGTCAATGCGCTTTCGATAAGAGGTCAGGGGATGTGCAGGATTTCCTTGAAGCGACTCACCACCTCCGGGTCGCCGGTATGCTTGCCCTCATCCTCGCTGAGCTTGCAGGTGGGATTGTAAAAGGTCCACGACTCGGTGATCTTGACGGCCACGAGCTTGATCACGATATTCAGCGGCCTGATTCCCGGGAAATCATTTGTGAAATGCGTGCCTATGCCGTAGGATGGCATGCATTTGTCGCAGGCATATTTCTGTATCTCAAGGGCGCTGTCGGTGGAGAGCGCATTACTGAATACCACCTGCTTCGTGCGGGAGTCGATGCCGAGCGAGCGGTATTTCTCCACTATGAGGTCGAGCTCGTGGCGGTTGTCGCCGCTGTCGACACGCAGTCCCTTGAACATATTGGCGAAATCCTCCGAAAAATTGAGGCTGAATATATCCCATCCGTAAGTGTCGTAGAGGAAGGTGCCGAGGGCGCCGCGGTAGGTGGCCGACCAGGCCTGCATGGCGAGGTGGTTGGCCATCTGCGGGCCAAACATGCCGGCGATAGCGCTGATGAATTCATGCGCCATCGTCCCGACCGGAACAAGGTCGTGTTTCATTGCGAGATACACATTGCTTGTGCCCACAAAAGCCCCGGGGCCGTCGGATTCGCGGCTGACATTCGACATTGACTTCACCGCCACATCCTGCGCCTTGAAGGAGGCACGCCTCCGGGTGCCGAAATCGCTGAAGCGGCAGTCGCCCATGATCAGGCGGAACGCCTTGGCGGCCGACCTGCCCGCAAAGTCGGGATAATCGATGTCGTGGAGACGGCCGGTGCGCATATTGTAGAGTTCGGAGACTATGGCGAGGACCTTAACCTCAAGGAGCACGGCATCGCTCCATCCTCCCTCTATCTCGATATGGAGACGACCTTCGGCGTCCTGCTCGGCTCTGACCATGCCCGAATCGTAGCGGTAGCCCTTCAGGAAGTTGTAGAACCAGTGTGGAATGTAGCTACACCGCCTCTTCATGAATTCAATCTCCTCGTCGGTGATTGTCACCTCCTCAAGATACCTGAGCTGACGCATCACGTCGGCGGCGAAACCCGGCGGATAGACCGTGTCGTCGCGGTCGAAGAACCTGTATTTCACCTGCGCCCTGGGGAAATTGTCGATAATCGCGCAACACATTGTGAACTTATAGAGGTCGTCGTCGATGAAACTGGTTATGATCGGGTAGTCGCGGAAATATTCGAGGTCATCGGCTATAGCCACCTCAGGATTGATCTTCGGCGAGAACTGCGGCAAGACGTGAAACAGCCCCCTTCCGAACAAGGCCACACCCTGTTTGAGCGTCTCCCTCACGCACACGTCGCCGGCGAGGCCGCAGATGTCGATGCGGTCGATGGAGAGGAAATCAATGTTCAGGCTCATGATATCGACGTTCATGGGGTCGTCAAAAGCGGAATACTGCTCGCAATCGGAATCACGTCCCTTGCCGAGGGCGAGCATCGGGATACAGCTCATGTCGATGGCTTTGGCGAGGGGAGGCCATATCGAGGCGCCATCGCTATGCGCCACGCAATGCGTCGGCCACGGGCCTCCTTGCTCCCTGAACGAGCAGTGGTCGGCGGGATGGTGGTCGGCGGTGACCACGATCATACTGTATCGGCTGCGGTTACGGAGGATATATCCGGCAAGCGAGTTCATGGCTTTCTCGGCACCGGGCACCGGCAGCGAACCGGTAATGAAGTCAACCTGCGGGTCGACGATAAGGAGCATGCGAGGCATTATAATGAATTATTAAAAGGATTTTTATTATTAACGCGCCGCAATGTCAAATGTTGACGGGCGCGTGTAATCAAAACGTCACCGCGATTGTTAAGATATCAAGGCGCCGCCAACCGGCGCCATCATCCGCATGGCAGACAATCATCCAGCAACCGACCGTCTCCGGGCCCTTCTCGGAGCGGACAAGGTATTATCGACCGATCTCTGGCGTGAGATCTACGCCCGCGACGCTTCATATTTCGACATCAGGCCCGAGTGCGTGGCGCGACCCTCCACTGCCGGCGAGGTAAGGCTCGTGATGGACACGGCACGGAAATACGGCCTCGGGGTCACCTTCCGCACCGGAGGCACGTCGCTGTCGGGGCAGACCGTGGGAAGCGGCATCATCTGCGAGCTCCGCACGCAATGGCGCGACTATGAGGTGCGCGACGGCGGACGGCGCATATGGTTTCAGCCCGGACTCACGGCTCGGCAGGTCAACGAGATCCTGAAGCCGCATCACCACCGCATAGGGCCCGACCCGGCATCGTCGCAGGCCGCCATGATGGGCGGAATCCTCTCCAACAACAGCAGCGGCATGACTGCCGGCGTACGCTACAATTCATACCACACGCTACACTCCATCGAATTCATGCTCGCCAACGGCCATCGCTACGACACTGCATCGGCCGCCGACCGCCGGCGCTTCGCCGAGGAGGAGAAAGAGCTATACCGCGGCCTGCTCGACATACGGAACGAGATCCTCGCCGACCCGGAGATGCTCCACAGGATAAAGGAGAAATACAGGATAAAGAACGTGACGGGCTATGCCATGAACTCATTCGTGGACTATTCCGACCCGCTCGACATCTTCGCCCACGTGCTGATCGGCAGCGAGGGCACCCTCGCATATATAATATCGGCTGAGCTCGACACGCTGCCGCTATACGAGACCTATACCTCCACCCTGCTCTATTTTCCCGACGTGACATCGGCCGCGGCCTCCGCGGCATGGCTCGGAGAGACCGGCGCGCTGGCCGTGGAGATGATGGACTATGCCTCGCTGCGTTCGACGCAGGGCCTCGCTCCCGACATGCCCGCGGGCACGACAGCCATGCTCATCGACTACGGAGCCGGAAATCCGGAGGAGCTGGCCGAGAAGATCGCCACGCTCACCCCCGAGATCAGAAAAGTGAAGAAACTGATACACCTCGACCCCTTCACCACCACAGTGGCGGAGAGGGCGAGGCTCTGGCAGATACGCGACGGTGTGTTCCCGTGCGTGGCCGGGGTGCGCAAGCCCGGGGCCACTGTCATCCTCGAGGATGTGGCCGCTCCGGGGGAGCGAGTTGTGGCGGCTCGGGTGGAGCGTCTCGACAGCCTGGTGGAGGGTGTGCAGCGGCTGTTCGCCACCCACGGCTATGACGGCGCGATATTCGGCCACGCCCGCGACGGCAACATCCATCCGCTCGTCACCACCCTCATCGACAGCGAGAAGGAGATATCGAGATTCAGAAACTTCATGGAGGAATTCGTAAGCCACGTGCTCTCGCTCAACGGCTCGCTGAAAGGCGAACACGGCACCGGGCGCGCGATAGCGCCCTTCGTGGCCCGCGAATGGGGCGATGACATCTACGCCCTTATGTGCCGCCTCAAGAAGCTCGCCGATCCCGGTGGCATCCTCAATCCGGGCGTGATCATCAACAGCGATCCGGAAGCCTTCATCAAGCCCCTCAAGAGCATGGACCTCTTCGGGGAGAATCTCGGCTACAGGCTCGCCGACAAGTGTATAGAATGCGGCTACTGCGAGCATGTGTGCCCCTCGCGCGACATCACGCTGACTCCGCGACAGCGTCTGCAGGCACGCCGCATCATTGCCCGCGCTTCCGGCAAAGGCCTGGAGAAGGAATATGCCTACATCGGCGCCGACACATGCTGCAGCGACGGCTCATGCCAGCTGCCGTGCCCTATGGGCATCAACACCGGTGTGGTGACCGACGCCGTGAGGGAGCGCTCCAATCCGGGAATCCTCGACAAGGCCCTGACGGTCTGCGCCTCCCGTTACGGCGCTGCCGAGACCGCAATACGCGGGGTGCTCAAGGTGGCTGTGGCCACCGAGAAGGTGATATCGCCCTATCCGCTGATCTGGGCCTCCGATTTCCTTCACCGGCTATACCGCCAGACTCCTCACTGGTCGAAGCATTTTCCGATGCCGGCCAAGGTGCACTACAGAGAGCTTTCCGATCCCGACATAATCTACTTCCCGGCGTGCGTGACGCGCATCTTCGGCGCGTCTTCGCTCGGCAAGGACGACCAGATCACGGTGATGCTGCGCATCGCCGACCGCGCCGGCATACGCATGGCTGTGCCACGCGCCGTCCACGGCCTGTGCTGCTCGCAGATATGGGAACACAAGGGAGACCCCGAGGGGCAGAAGATCACGGCCAACAAGACGGTGGAGGAATTCTACGCCATGACCGACGGCGGCAGGATACCGATAGTGTGCGACACCACCTCCTGCACCCACACGCTGCTGGAGCTCGGCAAAAACGGGAATCTATTCACGGAAGAGAACAAGAAGAAATACGCGGCGCTGAAAATCAAAGACATCACGCTGTGGCTCCGCGACGACGCGCTTCCAAGGCTTAAGGTCAGCAGGAAGAAGCACAGCGTGCTTCTCCATCCCACATGCGCGTCGCGGATAATGGGAGTGGGCGAGGCGATGGCGGATGTGGCCCGGGCATGCGCCGAGGAGGTGACGGTGCCCCGCAGCGGATACTGCTGCGGAGCGGCCGGCGACCGCGGCTTCATCTTCCCGGAAGTGGCGCGCTCCGCCGTCCGCGACGAAAGGCGTGAAATCGAGGGACGCACGTTCGACGGCTGCTATTCACTGGCGCGCACATGCGAGATTTCGATGGCCGACACGATGAACCGCCCGTATGAGAGCATCGTATATCTTGTCGACGAAACGACGGCCCCCCTATGAAGCGCAAGCCGGCAGGCGGGGAAACATGCCGGAAGCATGTCCCTACAGGCCGGAAAGGCACGGTCGAGGCAAGCAGACAGCAATAATAAAAGGCGGCACCTCGCAGATGTCGCCTTTTACCATAAATAAGCAAAGGGTGTTTTATTATTTTATGGAAATTTTTCTACTTTGCGGAAGCAGGCGTAATGGCCTGCCGGAGATTACTTGCCGAGACGGCTGTTCTCGCGCTCGATGTAGGCATCGACCGAGACGCCGTTGCCGAGCTGGAACTGCGGGAAGTCGGTCTTAATCATCGTGTAGCAGTCGAGCGCCTTGTCATACTGCTTGAGCTCGTCGTAGATGTTTGCCTCCTTGAGGAGGGCTCTCGGCACGATCTGAGGATTGGCGTTGGCAGTGCGCACGGCCTTCTGGAGCCATTCGAGCGCCTCGGGATATTTCTTGAGGTTGACGTAGCAGTCAGCGGCGAGCACGGCTGCGTTGGCGGCGAGCACGGGGTCGTCGGAGTCGAAACGCTTCAGGTATTCGGCGGCCTCCTGATATTTGCCGAGATTGTAGAGCGATTCGCCGGCGCTGAGAGCGGCGAGATTGCCGGCGTCGTCGCGCTTGTATTCGTCGGCCACCTTCTTATATTCGGCGGCTGCTATGGAGTCGTTGCCCCGGGCTGTGATCTCCACGGCATTGTAGGCTTCAAACGACTTGTTGATGTGCGGGTTGCGGAATATGAAAAGGTAGCTGAGCACGAAGCAGCCCACCACGAGGATGGCGCCTACGCCCCAGAATATTATCTTCTTGTTGGAGGCGATTTTCTCGCCAGCCGATGTCAGATGCGAGTTCAGGTTGTCGATAGCCGTCTCTTCCTGCGGCTGTTTGTTGTCGGATGCCATGTTTTAATTTTATGGTTGTATCTGTGATTCAAGGTGCAAAATTAAGCAAATTTTATTACCCCACCAATTTTTCACCCCCAATTTTGCAGAGCAGACGTAAAAAAGTAGTAATTTCGCATTGTAAAACATAAACAATCACCATGTCGCAACACCAACACTTAGGACTCCAGCAGCAGCTCGGGCTGCGTCTCACACAGCAGCAGCTGCGCTATGTGAGAATGCTCGAATATAACGCCCAGGAGGTGGAACAGGCTGTGGAGATGGAACTTGAAGACAATCCAGCGCTCGGCATCGCGGAAGAGGCCGAGCCGCCTGCCGCGCCTGTCGAGAGCCAGCCCCGCTGGTGGCACCAGCAACAGCAGGGGGAGGCGCCGGTGGAATACACTCAGGCCAATCCCGGCGAGTCGCTCTACGACTCGCTGCTGCTCCAGCTCTCGGAGAAGAGACTCGACGCCAAGGTGGAGAGCGCCGCGCGCTTCATCATCGGAAGCCTCGACTCCAACGGCTACCTGCGCCGCCCGCTCCACAACCTCATCGACGACATGGCCTTCAGCGAGCGGGCCAAGCAGTTCGACCTGCTGCTGGTCCCCGGCTCCGGCTTCGGCGCTCCCGGCCACGTGCGCATTG
>USHH01000007.1 GCA_900554345.1 uncultured Bacteroidales bacterium
TTTAAGCATTTGCATTTTTTAACACAAATCATGCACCGGAAAAATCCGCTGGTCCATTTATTGAACCTACATGGCGCTGGGACGGAGCGTTCGTCTATGTCACTTTCAAACGCCCCAAGCAGGCCCCAAACAGGCCCCAAGCTGAGAACCAGTTGGCCGCTCCAAAGGAACTTATTGAAAACCAGTTGGGGACTAGTTCGCCTCAAGTTCGCCCCAAGTTCGCCCCAAGTAAGACAACTTGTGGATGTAATGGACGATAAAAATTATTCAATAAGAGAATTGACTGAATTATGTGGATTTATTGATCCAAAGCATTTTAGGGGGAATTATCTTAATCCTGCTCTTGAAGATGGCGCCATAGAACGACTCTATCCACATCAACCCAAGCATCCCAAAACAGAGATATCGACTGACAGAGGCCGCTAAGGAGTGGAAAGAGCACAATTTTAAATCTTAAAGCGATGGAAAAAAAGAAAATCAATGCAGTGGATTTACTCTTGTCAAAGCTTGACAGAAAACAAATCGAGAACTTCATCCGAGCAATGAAGGCCAGATATCAATTGCTTTTGATTTTGTCGGCTCTTTCTCTCGTGATGACAGGCTGCGGAAATGAAGAGGATATGAAACCAATCGACCTGACCCTGTTTGCCGGGACGTGGGAAGTCGTACGTCAGGGCGACCAGAATATTTTTAAACGGGAAGAGATTCTCCACATCACATCCTCACGTATTAACGAAGGTTACGAAGACTATCAGGGAAATATCACTACATATTTCCTATCATCCAATGACACTCCGTGGTATGACCAGGACTTTACATGGTCGATTCCGGAAGTTGACGACAACCGGCCTCTGCTGAATGTGACACTTCAAGGCGCCCCGGACAGCAATGGCGTCCCGGAGCGTGATCATTCCTACAGAATAGTCAAATTAACCGACTCGCATATGTGGTGGCAACTCGAAACTGACGGAGACGACGGCATTATAATGCTCAGACGCCGCAATGATATCCTGATTGAATAGCCAGCGTCTCTCAGGGCGTAGATACTCAGGCATGACGTAATGGCTCATCAAGGTTTCTGCCGGGAGGGGCCTACGAGGGTCGAGACGGAGCGGGGCTGGATGGCTACGGCGCCAAGATCCGGGAGCTTCCCTGTGAGGGAGAGCGACTCCCCGTCGACGTCGGAGGTGCGGTGCTCTTTCCACTCCCCCGGCTCCTCATCTCCCTCATTATGCTCCAGAAGCCTCAGCTCTCCCTGCTTTGCCTCGATGGTGTGCGCGGAAGGTTCCCCATCCACGCCGGCTGCATTGGTTACGGCCGCGGTTGCCTCCGTCCGGGGGACGACGGCCGAAGCCGCCAGCAGCAACGATACAGTGTAGAATCGATACATGACAATCATAATGGATCTGCAGGATTCAACTTAATGCCGGATGAAGACAAGATCCGTGATTCCACAACCGGCATCTCGCCGGCAAAGGTAAGGAAGCCCTTTGTCACATCCAATAGCCGACAGCATGACACACCATGGATGTGGTGTCGGTTTATAAAAAATGACGTATCGTTTTATGAATAGTTGCCGTCCACTGGCCCACCCCGTCTTCCCTGTGTTTTCGTGACGCCTCTTTATAGGCCGTGGGCGAGAGGCCGGTCACGCTTTTGATGAGTCGGGACAGGCCGCAAACGTTGCGGTCCACTGTGGAATATAGCTGGTATCACCAGCAGAAAGACAACTATATGGTGTCTGGATTCTGACTTAGGGGATATGATGTCGTGACAATATCGAAACACGGGAATATACTGCACAATCCGGAGCAGACTGTTTCCCGCAGCAAATATAGCCATTTGGTCTGAGTCTGCAAAATTCCCGAGGTCCCCGGTCATGATACGTAACCCGCAGGTTTACGGGGCGCCGCCGCATAAGGAGTCCCCAGGCCGACCATACACGAGAGTGAGCAACGCTAAAAGGCAGACGGTGAAACAGAATGAATGGAATCGCGCAATTTGTGAAACTGATGCATATAATAGGCAAGTCGTGGTGAGCCGGATCCTATTTCACCGGGATTATCCGGATTATGACCTATCAGATCCATATATACACGCAGCAGGTCATGGCGGGGTTGAATGAAAGGAGCGGTTGAATAGGCGTCTATGATCACGGGCATCCACCGGTCGATCTCATGACGTCTGACACGCCTGTTTCCGTCAAGCCAGTCTATGATCTCAGGGGCCATTGATTTCAGGTCGTACCAGTAGCCGCGCACGGCACAGAACCGGCATACACCGCCTGTCAGTTGCATCAGGATACTGTCATATGCATCATCGGCGGCCTCCTCATTGACTCTCCCGATAAGACGCCTGTAATATTTCAGCCTTATGAGATTCCAGTTGTCGGATACCGGCATATTGACTTTTAACCTTATGCCGAGCTCAAACGTGGCGCTTCCGACCCTGTCGGCCAAAGGCCGGTTCCTGTCGGCCATCACTTCATCAAGCTTCCGTAGCAAATCTTCCTCTATGTTTCTGTCCCACTCGATGATTTCCGGTGCAGGTGTCTCGAGACCATGATATGCCTTGCCCTGGGAAATCTTCTTCACCTCCATAACGACATATTTGGCAAGAGTGGGCAGAGGGTCACGAAAGCCGGAAGTGGAATCCTCCAGTCCTTTGCTCACACGGGCTGCAAAATGCTCATATATCGCTATGGCTTCCGGCAATTCATCCAAAACACCTCTTATGACAGCATCGGAGACCGGCAACATGATCATATCATATAGATAGCTGTCGAATGCACCGCCACGGCACGCGGTCTCCAACCATTTCCAGCCGGTACGGTCGCAAAACTCAAGCAGGTGTGGACTTGACGAGAAGGCTGTAGCCATGTATCCGGCGAATTTCATACGGTCATTGATCTTACAGGTGGCCCAGTCGTCGGCCGTATTGAGGACTGCGCGGGCAATCCACATTCCGGGATCATCAAAGATACAGTCTGTCTCTGAATCCAGCCGATACAAAACCTGATTCCGCAGTTTTACGGTTTTCGGATCATCCGGGGGCATTCTTCTGATGGCTTCGATCCGCGCTTTGACGTCGAGGTCGGGAATCAGGCTTCGGAATGTCGCCCGGAATCCATGAGACTCCGACAGGAGGGGATTGTCAACGCTATACCTGCACGACACCATAACGCCATCCAGCTCCACCCTGTAAGTGCCGCCAAGCCATGACAGGGTGACTTCCGATTCCGATACATCCGACACACACACACTCCCCTCCCCTTTAAATTCGATTACCTTACCGGGATGCAGCTCTGCCAAGAAAAATGTCTGCTCCGACGGCATATGATTTCTCAAACCACCGGTCTCGACAAACTCGGTGTACAGGCACACATGGAGAACTAAGGGTGTTTCCTTCATATATCTTTTATCTTTGCCGGGAGGGGCCGACGAGGGTCGTGACGGAGCGCGGCGGGATGGAGACGGCGTCGAGGTCCGGAAGAGTCCCTGTGAGGGAGAGCGACTCTCCGTCGACGTCGGAGGTGCGGTACTCTTTCCACTCACCCGGTTCCACGCCGCCGATGGAAATGGCCTCCGGCTCATTGCCGTAATTGATCACTACCATGACGTCGCTACCGTCGGCATTCCTGAATGCGGAGCACATCAGGCCGTAAGGGTCGGTCGAGCTGTCGGGATCCTTGCTGCCGTCGCGCATCACGTCGTAGCGCACGGCGCCCGGTCGGATGAAGCGGCTCCAGTTGCCCATCGCCCACAGCAGCTTCGAGTCGACGATGGTGTCGGTGTCGGCACCCGGCTCCCGGTATTGGAAGAGCAGCCCGTCCTTGTAGTCGCCGCCCACGGAGCGCCACCACTGCCAGCTGCGCGCGTCGGCGAAGACAAGGTCGTGATGGATCATGCGGGCCACATAGAGGGCCGTCTTCATAGTGCGGTCGTAGCCGCCTCCCCCGCCGATCTCCTCGTCGTTGCCCATGATGCAGACCTCGCTCTGCCAGAAATCGACGTCATACTTGCGCAGCGTGTCGCGCAGGGCCTTGCGGCATTCCTTCATGTAGCCGACCGGCGTATTTGTCCAGTAGCTGTGGGCGGCCATCATTCGCGGCATATTCCTAAGGTCGCCCACATACGTGTCGACGCTGTCGGGCGAGAAGAACGACTGTATGAGGTATCCCCTCTCAGGCCCCGTCATATGGGTAGCCATCATGCATCTGTAGTCCGACGACTCCGGGAGGATGACCTTTGTGTCGAGACGTCGCTTCTGGAGCTCGTCGTCGAGCAGACGCGAGAGGCTGGCGATCTCATACTTGGTGGCCGGGGTTCCCTCCTGTTTTGGTCCCTGCCAGTTCCAGTGGCCGTCGGGCTCGTTGACGGGCGACAGCCAGTCGAGCGTGACGCCGTCATGCGTCTTCAGCCCTTCCACCACATCGACCATGAAGCGGGCGAAATCATCATAGCGCTCTTCTTTCAGATTATATGTGCCGTCGCGCCCGGTATTGGTTGCGAGGCCGTTTTTGGTAAAGTAGACCGGCGGGGAGTTGAGGAATCCGAGCAGATAGGGCACTCCGTAATCCTTCGCGAGCTTCAGGAAGGCGCGCTGGCCGGCCTGCTTCGTCCAGTCGTAGGAGCCGTCGGCCCTCAGGAAGCATTCCGTGCGGGTGCCGGGGTTGATATGGCTGCTGTCGCCCTGCTCCGCGCTTCCGGCCCCGATGTTGAAGCGCCAGATGCTGAGCCCTATTCCCTCGGGGTTGCCGTTGGAGTCGGTCTTGGAGCTGAAGAGCAGACGGGCGGTATTGTCGCGTATCGGCTCGGGCATCTCACCGATGCGCCACATGCTCCAGGCGTCGGAGGCGCCGAAGCCGTCGATCTGCTGCCTATGCTCCGAACGGTCGACTGTGAAGGTCGCGGTCTGCCGCGCACCAATCGCGAATGCAGCCATCATGCAGGCTGCCATTATTATTTTCCTCATTATTATCTTGCATTACATGATTATCTTGCATTACATGATTGCCCCTTGCGAGACTAATGAACGCCATGCATCCATTGAATCACTTCCTTTTCCCTGGTAGAATTCTTTTCTCATCAGCCTTAAGCCGACGCTCCACTTTCTTCACATCCTCTTCGGCCGGTAGAGATTCCGGGCAGATGCCTCTGTCAAGAAGCATATTACGGACAGCGCTGTTGTTGTCAACATGTTCTCGCTCTATACCGATTTGCCCGTGCAGATCTTTCTGCTGCACATTCACAGAGGTCATCTCTGCAGCCAGATCCTTTGCCTTTATAGCGATGGTAGACAGGAAGTCGGCAAGAGGTCTTTTCTCCGGAGCGCCTACACGGCGTTTCATCATGGCTGTGTCGAGCCCGAATAACGCCCGGTCGCCTTTAGCCCTTATTATAGCAAATCCTTTGGAATCCACACCACGCTCATACAGCACTCCTGAAAGAGTATGCTCGGTTTCGGCGAGTTTAGCACGGGCCTGCACTCGTTCATAATCAAGAAGCCGTTGATGCACAAGCTCTGCCCTACGGGTCTGGACCGCAAAATAGTTCTGAGCGAAAGCGATCTCAGGTTTCCTCGGATCGCCGTTTTGCGCCACCAGATAGCATGCATAGCGGGTAAGCATCACGTCATCAACCTGACGCTGAGCTCCGGAGCCAACGGGAACCATTTTGCTGACGTCAGCAAAATGGTCTGAGATCATTTCTCCGGCATTCTTAGCTGAATCTTTCGCTTTTTCAATGATGGCCTGGAAATTACGCCACTGTATATAGCCCATTACGGGCGCGAGTTCTCTCGCGCTCCAGCATTCCAGGCCATTATAATCGATGGCTATCGACTCGAAACTATTGAAAAGATCCTGAATCTCGTTTGCTTTCATTTTATAACATATGGATAATGTGATTCATGTCTGCAAAGTTAAGAAAAAAAGGCTTTATGTAAGCATCAATGTCTACCGTTGCGGGCAGAATATGGAAAAAACTGTTTCATCCGGGATTCGCGGATGAGCGCCTAAGGTCCGGGCGGCGAATGATTATTTGGGAGATTCGTCGGAAATAGCTACCTTTGCCAATCTCATCACCGACAACAATGAAAGGATTTAGATGGAAATCTCTCCTATGGTGGGGAGCTGCTATCTTAGGCTACTACGTCTGGTTCCAGTCGTTCTACAATGCGGTGGCAAGCAAATCACTGTTTCCGTACCGCGACATTGGCGAGCTCACCTCAGGAATCCTCCTCAACTTCCCACCCACGCTGACGGTCTGCCTGATCAATCTGGCCGTCATCTTCCGCCTTGTGCGTATCTCCAACCTCAGGCTCAAGATATGCATCGACCTGCTCTTATCCATCGCCGGGGTTATTGCGGTCGACCTTTTATACATCGGTGTGACAGCCCGCCCGGTAGTTGACTTCGCCGGCACCGTACTTGCCGACATCGTATTGTTCTGCATCATCGAGGTGGTCTATTATTTTCGTCACATCTCCCGTCTGCGTAGCGAGAAAGAGGATGCAGAGCGCCGGGCGCTGCAATACAAATACGACGCGCTGAAGGCACAGATCAATCCCCACTTCCTCTTTAACTCCCTCAACCTGCTCAATTCGCTCGTGGCCATCGATTCGGATCTGTCGAAAAAATTCATTTACGAACTCTCGTCTATGTATCGCTATATCATGGCCCAACACAACCGCGAGAGCGTGAGCGTGACAGAGGAGCTTACGTTTCTCGCCTCCTACGTGTCGGTGCTCGAGATGCGCTACACCGACAAATTCTCCGTTGCATTCCGTGGCACCCCGACCCCGGAATGCCGCATCATACCCTTCACGCTTCAGCTGCTGGTGGAAAACGCAACCAAGCACAACGCCATCACCTCAAAATCCCCGATGAGGATAGAGATAACCATATCCGACTCCGGAATCACCATCACCAACCCCGTATATCCTAAAGAGAGCGTTTCCGGCGCCCATATGGGCCTCAGATACCTCTCGCAGCTCTACGCAGCCCATCAGCGCGTTTTCAGCGTTGAGAAGACAGAGAAGACATTCACGGCATCTGTGCCTTATCTTTGAGCTCATCACCATAAAAACATGCCCGAAATGACTACGAGATACGCCATTATTGAAAACGAAGAGTTTGCCTGCCGCCACCTCCAGAGTGTCGTGGCCTCCCTACGGCCCACCTACGAGCTCGTGTTCACATCAGCCACAGTCGAAGACAGCATGGCCCTAATGGATAAAGCCGTGAGTCTCGACCTCGTCTTCATGGACATAGAGCTTGATGACGGCGACTGTTTCGAGATTTTCAGACGCAGCGACCTTCAGGTGCCGGTAATCTTCACTACCGCCTACGACCAATATGCAGTACGCGCCTTTAAGGTAGACAGCATCGACTATCTGCTGAAGCCAATCCAGACACGGGATGTAGCAGACGCCCTGGCACGCTTCGAGCAGAGACGCCGCGCAACAGAGACAACAGCCCCACACCGTACCCGCACCCGGCTTCTGGTGGGCAACGGCAATGAATATGCTTTCGTAGGCATCGACGACATAGCATGGCTCGAGGTGGAAGACAAATACGTCAGCATCATTCTCAAATCCGGAAAATGCCTGCTGACCGACCTCCCATCGCTTGATATCACCGCCCGTGAGCTTGACCCTGACAGATTCTTCCGAATATCCCGCTCCATAGTGGCCTCGATAGAATCCATCACGAAAGTGGTGAAACACTTCAAGGGACGGCTGCAGATCGAGCTCCGGGCAGGCGACAGGACACGGCGCGAAACCATCACGGCTCAGCGCCGGCAGGGTTTCCTGTCCTGGCTCGGACAGATGTAGGCCACATTCGCGCCTCGTCTGTCCCGATTCGTCTGATTTCTGTTTTTTCCGGGGACATCCATCCATAACTTTGTCATTGAAAACCTACAGCAATGACAGGAAACGCAGTTACCACGAAGGCACCACGCGAAGGCATCATCAGATACATCGTATTTGAAGACGCACATTTCATATCGCTCGATATCGTCAAGACAATAAGGCGGCTTCGACCCGGCTTCCGACTCGCGAGAGTGGTCGACGACAGCCATGCCCTCGATGAGGCATTGAAATCCGGCGGCATAGACCTTGTAGTGGCCGATCTGGACTTGGATTGCCACGGCCTTATCGAGGTGTTGGAACGAAGAGCCACCGACACGCCGGCAATACTGATTTCGGCATATCACGAGCTAAGCGCCTATGCGAGCCACTCCGACAATATGAAATTTATCCTCAAGCCATTCGCGCCGGAAAGCCTTGACTTCGCCCTCTCCGGGCTCTCAAAGAGGAAGAGGGGAAAAGAGGCCCTGCAAGTCATGGATAAATCAACCAATATTATAAAAAGATGAGAAAGACAGACATTCTTCTATTGACGCTCGCGTTAGGAAGCCTTTCGATGAACGCACATCAGGGGTGGACCACCCGGGAGCTTCCCCAAAGCAACCGCGACGTCATGGGATTCATGAAAAAAGAAGTGGTGAGACCGGCTGAATCGGAGAGATGCACGCCCTTCCGGGAGAGCGAAGAGCCGATGTTCACCGTCACCTGCATGCCCGTGGAGCAGCCTGAATGGTCGGCAATGAGCGTCAAGGCATATCAAGACGGTTTCGTTTCATATTATCCCGACGGAACTGACATGCGCCTCCCGGGTGGAACCTATGATTTCATGGCCGTTTTCGAGCACACGCCCGCCGACTCATACCAGACCGACCATCTCGGGATAGTGATCCTCGAGAACATAGTGGTGGATCAGGATATGGCCCTCGATTTCGACCCTGCCGCAGCCGTCAACAAGTTGCAGTTCAAACCGCTCACACCCGCAGGAGAGGCTGTTACGTTGACAAAAGTCCGATACGACTCCGACTTCAACCGTGAGGTGATTGAAGAAGGAAACGTCAAGGCCACGGGGCTCTCTGTCAACTACCTTATCGGCACCGATGGATGGTACTGGCAGATGGCCTACCTCCTGTCGGCCGAAATCTCCGACTCGGAATACGGCATATACGATCCCACCACCCTGTTCGACATATATATCAACGAGGTCAGCGACCGCATGAACGTGGCTCTCTCCTGCATCCTCTCCGACACAGACAAAGATCCCGTCTATGTGATATCGGCTGACCGTAAAGGCTCGACCCCCGGGGTGATTTCCAACGACTATGCTCATTATATCGACACGGAAATGAAAGCCACCTGGACACCCGGAGGCTCCCAGACCCTCAGCTACATCGAGGAAAACAGTCTTTCGGTGCTTCCTTACGGACTCTCCATATATTCGTTCGGCGGAGATGAATTCAACTCACGAGCAGCCAACAACCTGACCCAGTCATGCTCCCACCACATTATGGTATCAAGCTCCCCGGATTCCTATCAAAGCTTCATCATCGCTCCAATGATGACCGAGGTCTATTACTCCGACGGCAATTTCATGGGTGTCTACAACTATGGCGGCTATACCATGTATTCACGCCGGGGCCAGGAAACGGCATGCCTGCCCAGTAGACCGATGCCCACTAACTATGTGTATAACGACGCCCACAGTTTCTCAATGCCGGGATGCGGGGCGTTCACCGGGAGCGCCTCCGACAATCTGGAGGTCCATTTCGCGACATCTCCGGCCCTTTTCTCTCTGATTGACTGTTGGGTATCGAGCGAGGACGGCTCTGTACATCCCGAATTTGACCTCTCTTATATCGGGCGACTCGGCGAGATGCGAAACACCGACAAGTCGTTTATGGAGTGCACCGCAGAGTTGGAGGGGGAGATAATCGCACGCAACCTCGACGAACTCAACGACTATTTCAGCACCAACTACGCGTCTTTACATGGCTCAATGAAAATCTCGCTCACCGACAGCAACTGTGAGATTAACGGAAAGACAGCCTCCAACCGAGCCGAGGTGACCATAAACCTCGACAACGCCGACTACTTCCCGCCAACGCTCTCGATGCTGCAGTTTCGCGACGAGAAGGAGCAGATCACATCCTCTTTCGTGTCTGGCAGGCTGAGCATTTCAGCCTCCGACATCAACTTTGATGCCGGACAGCCCAACCATTATTCCACAGACAGCCCCTCCTCGGTTGTCTGCGAATACGCCCCGACCGGCTCCGGAGGCTTCAAAGAGCTCGAGCTCACAATGCATACCGAATTCTACGAGCCACAGATTTTAGGCGAAAACTTCTCAGCCTCTCTCAGCTCCGCCATCGGCGCTCCCGGATGGTATGACCTGCGGGTGACTGTGACCGACGATGCCGGCAACACCCAGATGCAGACAATCGGAATGGCCTTCGAGCTAAAAGAATCGAATCTCGTTGACAGAATCGACGCCGACAATGTCGGCGATACCGTGGAATACTACACAATTGACGGTATCAGAATAGACGGCGATGCAGTCGCTCCAGGCCTCTACGTAGGACGTCGCGCCGATGGCTCCGCTTACAAGATCCGCATAAGATGACCCCTCTCATCGAATCACCGACACACGAGACAAACCAAACAATCCAACCTGCATAAGCGAACTACCTCCCGACATAGACTCAGCCGGGAGGTAGTTCTTTTGAGGGTGCTGTATGTTGGTTTCAAATCATATCCGATGGTCAGCGCTTAGGATTATAGTCTGAATGATTGTGGCGGCAGTCGCGGCAGAGGCCGCGCGCCATGTAGTTGGCGCCGCTGACCTCGAAGCCGGGCGGATATTCCACCTTAGGCACCGGCACCTCGGCGAAGCAGAACGTGCGGTGGCACTTCTCGCAATAGAAATGCACGTGCATGTCGTCGATAGTGCAGTGGTCGCCGCCGTGGCAGAGCTCGTAGCGCGTCATGTTGTCGCCTCCCTCCACCACATGCACCAGCTCATGCTCCGCAAAGAGCGACAGCGCCCGGAATATGCCCGACTTGTCGACCGACGATATCTCCTCCTCGAGCATCGACATCGACATCGGGGCGGAGGCATGCAGCAGCGCCCTGACCACCAGTATGCGGTTGGTGGTCGGCCTTATCCCCTTGCGGAGCAGTATGTCTTCTTCGGCAGCCGGCATGAGATGGTGACGTTTTGACATTGCAAAATTATAAAAACTATCTGAAAAAGCAATGTCGCGAAATGCCGGGATAGGTTTTCGACAAAATATTTGTTACCTTTGCAGTCTCTATCGGCAATACATCCCTTTCTGACTTGTAAAAGACATATCATGACCCTTCGCTCTACAAGATATCTCATCCCTCTCCTGTCTGTGACATTCATTCTTGCCATGGCCGGCTGCGCACGCCATAGCGCGGCATGGTCCGAAATGGATAAAGCAGAGGCCCTTATGGAATCAAGGCCCGACTCGGCCCTCCGCATTTTAGACAGCATCGACTCCGGCAGTCTCGACGGCCGGGAAGAGAATGCCCGCTATGCCCTGTTGAGATCCATGGCCCTCGACAAGAACTACATCGACACCACCATCTTCGACATCCTCCAGCCTGCCATCGACTACTATTCGGAGCATGGCACCGCCGACGAGCGCCTCCGCACCTATTACTATCAAGGAGTGATCCATCTCAACCGGAAAGAGTATGAGGCAGCCATGCAGTCGCTGATGAAAGCCATCGACCAGCATGCCGAGGCGACAGACTCGCTGACACTCGCCCGTGCATACGTATCGGAAGGAAATCTTTTTTATAATGAATACAAGATAAGCGACTATATCCAGTGCAATCTCGCTGCCGCCGAACTTTACAAAGCCAAACATGACACTATAAAGGAATTCAGAAGATACAGAAACGCATTTGATGGGTACACCATAATGGGTAATAGGGTAAAGGCTGACAGCATGCTGGCAATCTGCCAGAAAGCAGTTGACGAGAATCCCGAATGCAAAATGTATTTATCTCCATCGTTATTGTCTTACATATTAAAATTCGGTACCCAGCAGGAAATCAAGGAATGCCTTTACCGATATCATAATATAGACCTGACATCTGAAGAGACAGTAGATCTGGCGCGGGGCTTCCTGCAGATCGGAGAGCCAGACAGAGCCTTGGCCGTGATTAATAGCATAGAAATCGGACCGAGGGTTCTTGATTCTGTGAAATATGACTTAAACAAGATCGACATTTTGGATAGTCTGGGCCGTTACAGGGATGCCTTCCTTTTATATAAGGAATATGATGCTGTCAACGACCGATATTATAAGAGTCTCTTCACCAACGACCTCCTGCATGCAGACAAGAGACACCAGCTTGAGATTGACAGCCTCAACAGCCTGCGCAAGAAGGACAAGACAATATGGGGTATGCTCTGCGGAGTGTTCGCTCTGATCGGATTGGCCGGATGGCTGTATTATTTAGCCTATCGTCAGAAGGCCCGGCGCCGTCTGGCGGAGAAGGAGAACGAGTGTCTCAGGCTCCAGCGTGAATACCTGCATAAAGAGAAGGCCAAGGCGGAGGCCGAGAAGAAAATTGCCGAAGCGGAAAGGTTGAAGGAGCAGGCGAGGAAAGAGAAGGCGGAGGCCGATAAGCAGAAAGCGGAGGCCGATAGACAGAAGGCGGAAGCTGAGAAATCAAAAGCTGAGGCTGATAGGCAGAAGGCGGAAGCTGAGAAAGCCAAGGCGGAGGCCGACAGACAGAAGGCGGAAGTCGAGAAAGCCAAGGCGGAGGCCGACAAGCAGAAGGCGGAAGTCGAGAAAGCCAAGGCGGAGGCCGACAAGCAGAAGGCGGAGATGGATAGGGATAGAAAAGCCCGCGAGGTCGAGGATCTCCAGAAAAAAGTGGCAGACCTTGAGGAGGAGCGAAACAGGCTCAGAGAACTTGAGGCTACGCAGTCCGAGATGGCCAGACCTGTCAGAGAGGCCATCAACCGACGTCTCGAAATGCTCAACGGCCTTCTGAGAAAGGAAATCACCAACAAGAATAATCATGCCGCGCCGTTTAAGAAATGGGTCGAGATGGTGCATGGCGACAGAAAGGAGTTCATGAGGATGATGCGCCAGGCCTATGAGGAGTCTCATCCCGGATTCATAAAGCATCTGGTGGACCATCACCTCACCGATGACGAGGTGGGCTATCTATGTCTTTACGCAATCGGGCTTCGCGGTAATGAGATCGGCGACTATATCAGGAACAAGCGCCATTACATAATGGGAAGCGCTATACGGAAGAAGCTGGGCCTCGGCGAGCACGACACCAATCTCGGCAAATACGTGCGCACAATGCTGGAAGAGTACCAGCTGTAGGAAAAGGCATCTCAGCGAGGGCGTCGTAAACTTTTTCGGGGCGATGTAAAACTTTTCACATCGCCCCGCCTCCTCACACATACTTATTGGCCTGAATATATGATCATTAAAAAAATTGCAATGTTAAACTTATTTTCTTGCCCGTAAACTTTAAACCCACTAACTTTGCACCTGAACATTAACCATAATCAGCATGAAGAAACTCATATTTCTCATTGGGCTGGCTTTGGCCTTAACCCATACAATGTCAGCAGAACGACAGGACGTGAACATGCAGTTCAAGCCGACAAACAATCCCGATAGAAATACCGGAAGAGAACGCGTACCCATGCATCTGCCCATCGATGTTGTCTTCGACACCGATACCCATACCCTGGAGGTGACGGGTGACGAATCGATGGATGCAGAGGTCTACATCTATACTTCCGACGGAGCACTCGAGGACTACTCCTCAACCATCAACGCAAATTTCGTTATCACTATTCCCGGCGACCACCTCATCCACATCGAAGGTGAAGGCTGGTATTCCGACGGAACCTTCACAAACTGACAAATAATCCTGATTGCGGCTTCACCGCCGCCATCAGGAAAACAATGAAATTCATTTGCATGGGAAGGTAACAAACGCTGTCTTCGCCCGTATATATCCAAAAGGCTTGAACATCCAGACGCTGATTCCTGCCTTAACCTTAAAAACACCGACATGAGAGAGAAAAGAATCCACGCACTAAAAGACATCCCCGGGCTGACAGCCGTGATCGCGGCCGCAGCGATAATCCCCGTGTCCGCGACCGCCGCGGAGCAGAACGACTCCACCTCAAAGCAGCTGCAGGAGGTCGTGGTGGAGGGGCGGAACACCTACACCACCCGCCACGGGGTGACCTACGTCACCAACCGCAACCAGCGCAACGGCGCCGCTAACGCCTACGACCTGCTCGGGCGCCTCGGCATGACGGAGATACAGGTGGACCCGCGAACCCCGAAAGGTTCTCGAGCACCAACTACGCCATGCTCGTCTACGAGCACACAAAGATCGGAGACATCACCCACACGAGGGTGAATCCGATCCTGCGGACCATCACCTCCTTCACGCCCTCGAGCAGGCACCGCCTCTCGCTCTACGCCCAGTACCAGCCGGAATCGCCCTCCTCGACCGACGTCTCCGACGCCGTGGTGCAGCAGAACGAGCTCCTCTACATCACCGGAAACCCCGACCTGAAGACCAACCACAGCGTGAACGTCAACCTCAGCTACACCTGGGCGCCCGTCAACGCCTTCTCCGCGACCCTCTTCTACGACTACTACGAGTATCTCGACAACATCCTGACGGTCTACGACCCCTATCAGGGACATTTCGCGCTCATGCGCACCAACGTCAACAACGGGCACTTCATGACCAACGAGGCCGGCCTCTCCGCCACGCTGCGCCTGCTGGGCAACCGCCTGTATGTCAACGCGCGTCCCACGGTGAGGTTCTACAGGAGCACGGGGATGTACGCCCGCACCTACAGTCCGTTCTGCCTGACGGCCACGGCGGCATACTATTTCGGAGCTTTCTCTGTCTCGGGCTATCTGCAGACCATGAGGGGAAGCCTCGACAACAGCACGCTGGTGAAGACGAAGACAGGAAACACCCACTATATAGCCGGAAGCTGGGGCAACGGCAGCTGGAACGTGCAGCTCAGCGTCCACAACTTCCTAAACTGGGGATGGAAGTCATCGACCACGGAGCTCGACATGGACTGGTTCAGCCAGCGCACGGCTGAACTGGACGGAGGCAACCATTTCGCTCTCAACCTCTCCGTCTCCTATACCTTCGGCTACGGAAAGAAGGTGAGCCGCTCGGAGCGCAGCACCCGCATAGGCGGCGGCTCATCGGCGATCCTGGAGTGACGGACACCGACCGGTCAATCCATTCATGAATAAGGAAACGCGCAATGGCATTCCCTTTCGTCAGACAGCATGACGCGATGCAGTGCGGCATATCGTGCATGGCCATGATATGCCGCTTCCACGGTAAGACATTCTCCCTCCAGTGGCTGGAGAAACATTGCGGCGCCTCACGAGAGGGCGTGTCGCTCAAGGCCCTCGAAGACCTCGGCGCGACTCTGGGACTCGGATGCGTCGCCGGAAAAGCCAGGGTCAAGGACCTCCGCGACTGTCCGCTCCCCTGCATACTGCACTGGAACCAGAACCATTTCGTGGTGCTCTACAGGATAGACCGCGGCGGCACGCGCTTCTGGATCGCCGATCCCGCGAAGGGACGGTACCGGCTGCGCATCTCCCAGTTCACACGCCACTGGCTCTCCACCTCCTCAGGCGGTGCCGAAAAGGGTATCGCCATGTTCATCGAGACCTCCCCGGAATTCGATGCCCTCGACACGCCGGATTCAGGAGAGAGGCGCTCGTTCCGCTTCCTGTGGGGATACATCGTGCGCTACCGGCGATATTTCCTCCAGATCCTGCTGGGACTTCTCCTGGGATGTGTGCTGCAGCTCGTCATGCCCTTCCTCACTCAGTGGACCGTCGACATCGGCATCCGACACCGCGACATAGGGTTCATCTGGCTCGTGCTCCTCGGCGAGCTCATGATCGTGACCGGGCGCACGGCCACCGACTTCATTCGACGCTGGCTGCTGCTACACATCTCCATGCGCATCAACATCTCCATCGTGAGCGACTTCCTCATCAAGCTGCTGCGGCTGCCCATGTCGTTCTTCGAGACGAAGATGCTCGGCGACCTGCTCCAGAGGATGGACGACCACTCCAGGGTACAGTCGTTCCTCACGGGCCAGGTGCTCGGCGTGATGTTCACCTTCCTCTCGTTCATCGTCTTCGGGGCGGTGCTCCTCGTCTACGACCCTGCGGTGTTCTGCATATTCATCGCCGGCGGAGCCCTCTACTGCGCGTGGACCGCACGGTTCCTCGGGCGAAGGAAGGTGCTCGACTACCGGCTGTTCGATCGCCAGGCGGTGAGCCGGAACAGGACATACCAGTTCATCACATGCGTCCCCGAGATCAAGCTCCAGGACTGCGAGCGACGTCGGCGCTGGGAATGGGAGGACAGCCAGGCGGAGCTGTTCGGGGTACAGACGGACGCCCTGAGGCTCCAGCAGACACAGGAGGCCGGAGCCGTCTTCATCAACGAGGTCAAGAACATACTCATCACCGTCTTCGCGGCCACGGCAGTGATTGACAGCCGCATCACGCTCGGAGCCATGCTCGCCATCCAGTATATCGTAGGCCAGCTCAACTCCCCCGTGGAGCAGCTGATACAGTTCGTCTACTCCCTTCAGGACGTGAGGATATCGCTCGAGCGCATCAACGAAATCCACGGGGCGCCTGACGAGGTGCCGGCAGGCACCAGACTGAAAGGTTTCAACGGAGGGAGGTCGATTGTGATGCGCGACATCTGCTTCCGCTACGACAGGCACTCGCTCAGGGACACGCTCTCCGGCATATCCCTCGTCATCCCGGAAGGGAAGGTGACGGCGATAGTCGGCGAGAGCGGCAGCGGGAAGACCACGCTGGTGAAGCTGATGCTCGGATACTATCCCGCGCTCTCCGGCTCCATATCGATCGCGGGAGAGGACATCGGCGCATACGACCTGCGGTGGTGGCGCCGCCAATGCGGGACGGTGATGCAGGACGGGGTCATCTTCTCTGAATCCATCGCCAGGAACATAGCCGTCGGAGACGGGGAGATCGACACGGAGAGGCTGGAGGAGGCGGCCCGCACGGCATGCATCCACGACTATGTGATGTCGCTGCCGCTGCGATACGACACTCTTGTGGGACGCGACGGCACCGGCCTCAGCCAGGGGCAGAGGCAGCGCATTCTCATCGCCAGGGCCGTATACCGCGACCCCGGTTTCATATTCCTCGACGAGGCCACCAACGCGCTCGATGCCAGAAACGAGAGGACAATCGTGGAGAACCTCGGGAGGTTCTACCGGGGAAGGACGGTGGTGGTGGTGGCACACAGGCTCTCTACGGTCAGGAACGCCGACTGCATAATAGTGCTTGAGAAAGGGCGGATCGTGGAGACCGGCTCCCACGGAGAACTCATAGCCCGGAAGGGCGCGTATTTCAATCTGGTGAGGAACCAGCTCGAATTAGGAACTTAGACATGGAGGAGCAGGAGAAGAAGATGGGAATCGACAGGATCGAGCTCCGCTCGGAGAAGGTCAGGGACCTTCTGGGAGAGGAGCCCGCAGGCCCACTGAGATGGGGCATTGCCATTATCTGTCTAGTATTCGCCGTAATCATAGCGGCGGTGCTGTGTATGGACTGGCCGTACGGCCACGGTGAGTCGATATTCCGACACATTTTCGGATGAATTGATGGATTTTAGTAAAGATAGGGGTGTTTGTCGGGGAGATTTGTCAACTATATGGACACAAGACCATAAGCACCGTAAGATGACGAAATATCCCGTAGGGATACAGAGCTGCTGCAAGATACGTGAGGACAAGGAGATGATTATTTGGAGGATTCGGAGGAAATGACTATTTTTGCAACAGCGGTTACTGTAACGGCCGTTGCATTATCATGAAATTCTACGACAGGGAGATAGAGACGGAGACACTGCGGCGTATAGAAGAGACGTCGCACGAATACGCGCAGATGACGGTCATCACCGGGCGCCGGCGCATCGGTAAGACAACTCTCATCAAACACGCCTACGGCGCCACGGAGATGGTGTATTTCTTCGTGGCTCGCAAGAGCGAAGCGCTGCTGTGTCAGGAACTCGCCGACACCATACGCCACGCCTTAGGCGAGGACATCGGCGACTTCACAGACATGGGGCGCCTTTTCGCTGCCGTGATGCAGATGGCGAAACGACGCCACATCACTCTCGTATTCGATGAATTCCAGAACTTCAAATACGTCAACGAAGCCTTCTTCAGCGACATGCAGAACATATGGGACAGCAATAAGGATGAGGCAAGGATCAACCTCATCGTATGCGGCTCGCTGTATTCGATGATGACAAAGATATTCGACGACCGCAAGGAGCCCCTCTACGGACGGGCGACATCACGCATTCGCCTCCGAGCATTCCCCCTCTCGACACTCAGGGATATTATGCACGACAACAACCCCGGCTACACTCCCGACGACCTCCTCGCAATGTATATGATCACCGGCGGGGTGGCAAAGTATGTGGAGCAGCTTTATATGCAGAAGGCGTTCACCAAGGATAGCATACTTAATGCCGTCCTCTCGTTTGGCTCCTATTTCATCGAAGAGGGAAAGGAACTGCTCTCCGACGAGTTCGGAAAGGACTACGGCAATTACTTCTCTATCCTCTCGTCGATAGCCGGAGGATTCAACGAGCGGGGAGAAATCAAGTCGTACACGGGAATAGAGGCCGGAGGCTATCTGGAGAAGCTGGAGAACACCTATGATCTCGTCTACCGCTACCGACCATATCTCGCAAGCGAGAACAGCCGCAACGTGCGTTACGGCATCAAGGACAATTTCCTGAATTTCTGGTTCCGGTTCGTCTACAGGTACAGAAGCGCCGTCGAGATCGGCAACCTCGGGTATGTGCGCGAGAAAGTATCGGCCGACTATTCCACATTCTCGGGATGGATACTGGAACGTTATTTCCGTCAGATGTACCGTGAGACGGGGCTCTACAACATCGTCACCAATTACTGGGAGAAGGACGGCAGCAATGAGATAGACCTTGTGGCCGTCAACGAGGTGGAGCGAGAGATAGTGATCGGAGAAGTGAAAAGGAATCCCCGGAGGATTGATCTCCACGGACTGGAGGAGAAGTCGCGCAACATCATATCGAAACGTAAGGGATGGCACATCGAATATGTGGGGCTGTCGCTTGAGGATATGGAGGGCTGAATCTCTTATAAGGAAAGGGGATAAAAAATAAAAGGGTGATAACCGCCACGGTCGCACCCTTTTGATAAGTTTCTACAGGTAAAAAATCTTAAGGTAAAAAAGATTGTTTATAGGTTTGATGCAAAGGTAGCCACTTCCGGCCAACTGACCAAATGTTTTATGGAAAAATGTCAGAAATATGTTTTTAAACATATAAATTGCACCCCTTTTGCATCGCAATCCGTCATCCACACCCCTCCGGAGCCTGACTTCCGGCCGGAATCTCTTCCATGACTCCCTCCTCGCCGGGACGCCATCTCCACCGGCCCAGAGCGAGCCGCGAGCCGTCGTAGACGGCATAGCTGAACGTCTTGATCCACTCCCCGAGAATCACCATCCCGCACCCGGGTGTGAGCCGCTCGCGCAGCAACACGTGGACATGGCCGTAGATGAACCAGTCGATGTCGGGATGGGTCTTCAGCCACTGGAGCGAGAAGCGTCGCAGATTGTCGACGAGGCGGCAGTCGGGACACTCGGGCGTGTAGCCGGTCTTGCGGCTGTGGGCGCTCCAGGCATAGGCGAAGGGGATGGTCCAGCGCGGATTGACGGCGCCATACATCCACTGGCAGAAACGGCTTCGGAAAAGGGAGCGCAGGAAGCGGAACGACCGCGGCAGCTTCCCTACCCCGTCGCCGTGGGTGAGGAAGAACGTGGCGTTGCCTATACGCTCCGTCAGAGTGCCGTCGACCACCTCTATGCCAAGCTCCTTCGGGAGATAGTCGAAGATCCATATATCATGGTTGCCGATCATCCACACGATACGCACGCCGCTGTCGGCGAGCTCGGCGAGCTTGCCGAAGAAGCGCACGAAACCGCGCGGCACGACGTAGCGGTATTCATACCAGTAGTCGAGCACATCGCCGAGCAGATAGATCACGTCGGCGTCGCGCCCTATACGGTCGAGGAAAGCCACCACACGACGCTCCGCTTCGCGTGTGGAGGCAAGATAGGGGGCGCCGAGATGGAGGTCGCTGAGGAAATAGGCCTTCATCAGAGAAACCCGAGCTCGAGCCTGGCTTCCTCGCTCATCATATCCATATTCCACTGGGGCTCGTAGACGAGCCGGAGGTCAACCTTCTCGGGACCCTCGATGCTGACGAGCTTCTGCCTCACATCCTCCACTATGAAATCTGCCGCCGGGCAGTTGGGCGCGGTGAGCGTCATCTCCACGTGGAGCGTCTTGTCGGCGGCAGTGTAGTCGATTCCGTAGATAAGGCCGAGGTCGTAGACATTGACGGGCATCTCGGGGTCGTAGACGGTCTTGAGCATCTCGATGGCCTTGGCGTTGATGGCGAGCTCCTCGTCGGTCTGAGGCACAGGGGCCGGGGTAATATCCTTGTTTTCTTCCATGTCTGTGATAATTTGATGCAAAATTAGCTTTTTATCCGCTAACCGCAAAATCACAATAGCGCGATGTGATGCTTCGTATATTGATAAAAATTCTTAACTTTGCCGCAACAAAAGCTATAACACCTAAAACAAACAGACATGAACCAGATGAAAAAGATTTCAATTCTGCTGCTGGTGGCCGTACTGGGCGCTTTCGGCGCGCAGGCACAGATCAGGTTCGGCATCAAGGCCGGAGCCAACTTCAACAAGATCCACTTCTCGGATGTGGAAAGCAGCTTTCAGCCCGACAACAGCTGCGGCTGGAACGCGGGCGTGATGACGGAGTTCACGGTGCCTATCGTGGGCCTCTGCTTCGACGCGTCGCTTCTCTACTCGCGCATGAACAACGCCATCAGCTCCGACTTCAACAAGGAGGTGGCCGATGCGCTCGACTCCGACATGAGCTACGGCAAGAACTTCCTCGAGATTCCCATCAACATCAAGTATAAGTTCGGCATCCCCGTGATAGGCTCAATCATCAAGCCCTTCATCTACACGGGCCCCAGCTTCGCCTTCAAGCTCGACAAGAGCATCATGGACAAGACCTTCCAGTGCGCATGGAACATCGGTATAGGCGTGGAGCTGATCAAGCACCTTCAGATCTCGGGCAGCTACGGCTTCGGCATAAACAACGTGGCGAAGGAAGTGCTGAAAACCGAAGCCCCCGACTTCGCCAATGTCGAGAAGATCAAAGCGAAAAACAATTACTGGACAGTGTCGGCCGCATGGCTTTTCTAAGCCCGGCGACACCACGACCCACAGGGGGCCGGCACCGCGCGCGAAGCGCGGCGTCGGCCTTTCTGCTTTATTATATTTGGCAGTCTCGATAATTACGATTATTTTTGCAGACCGATAGACAAACCGAATACACATCATGTTGAAAAGAATACTTTCCATCATAGCCGTAATCGCCGTGGCCCTGAGCGCCTCGGCCGAATTCAGGTGGGGTCCGACCGTGGGCACCAACATCTCCACATTCTTCTGGAAGCAGAAGCTGCTCACCACGGGCACACGCGCCGGGATGCAGGCCGGCGTGGCCGGTGAGATCATGATTCCCGGCATAGGCTTCGGCCTCGACATAGGGCTGCGCTACAATCTCCACGGCGCCCACTGCAATTTCGGAGACTTCAAGGTGTGGAACTCCACGGGCATCGGCAACCAGAACGTGTGGATGCACACGCTGGAGATTCCGCTCAACCTGAAGTTCAAGTGGACGCGCCTGCAGGGCTTCGAACGCTACCTGGCCCCCTTCGCCTACGGCGGCCCGGTGTTCAGCTTCGACATCGCCACCAACAGCCAGCCTGCCCTGGAGCATCCCGCCGGCTTCGTGTCGATGCAGTGCGGCCTCGGAGCCGAGATCTACGAACATTTCCAGCTCTCGGCCGGCTACTACTGGGGCATCTCATACGAGATACGCACCGTGAAGCTCGACAACTACAGCGCGCGCCCCAGAGGATGGACCATCAACCTGACGTATCTCTTCTGAAAGGAGGGTAGCGCCAATGACCTATGCAGAGGTAATCCTGCCGCTCCCCCTTTACTCCACCTTCACCTACAGTGTGCCGGAAGCCATGGAAGGCGAGCTTCAGAGAGGCTCGCGCGTGCTCGTGCAGTTCGGGCGCAAGAAACACTACACCGGCATCGTGGAGCACATCCACAGCAACACCCCTGCCGGCTATGAGGCGAAGCCCCTCACGGCGCTGCTCGACCCCGAACCGGCAGTGCGCTATCCCCAGCTGAAGTTCTGGCACTGGATCGCCGACTACTACCTATGCTCGCCCGGCGAGGTCTATAAGGCCGCCGTGCCCACGGGTCTCAAGCCCGAGAGCGAAACCTACGTGGCGCTCTCCCCCGCATTTGAGAGCGAGAGCGGCGAGCGCCTCACAGAGCGGCAGGCGCTG
Source organism: uncultured Bacteroidales bacterium (assembly GCA_900554345.1). Taxonomy (GTDB): domain Bacteria; phylum Bacteroidota; class Bacteroidia; order Bacteroidales; family Muribaculaceae; genus Lepagella. Next base: position 22,439 of record USHH01000007.1, read on the forward strand.
GTGGTGCAGCTCCTCTCCTCTGAGAAGCGCCTGAAGATCTCGGAAATCGAGGCCAAATCGGGCATCCGCACCGTGCCGGCCGTGATCGCTCCCTTGATAGAGAAAGGAATCGTAGGTATAGACGAGAGGCTTATCGATCGCTACCAGCCACGCACCTCGCGCTACGTGGCCCTCAATGCGGAGAAAGGCGACGAGGAGAAACTCCACGGATTCTTCGCGCTCACCGGGCGCTCGCGCCAGCAGGAGAAGACACTCATCGCCTGGCTCGACATGGCGCGCTGGATGGCACGCGGCGAGGAGCCGCAGGAGGTGGAACGCGATGCCCTGCTGACAGCCAGCGGAGCCACGCCGGGTGTACTCAGGGCGATGGTCGACAAGGGGATATTCAGCATCTACAAGAAGACGGTCAACCGCTTCGCGGGCACGGGCGCGAGGAAAGACACTCCCCTACCCACCCTCTCCCATACCCAGCAGGAAGCCCTCGGCAATATTGTGGAGAGCTTCAGAGAGCACGCCATAACGCTGCTCCACGGAGTGACCGGCAGCGGCAAGACGGAGATATACATGCGCCTGATGGCCGAGGTGATCGGGAAGGGCAGCCAGGTGCTCTACCTTGTGCCGGAGATCTCGCTGACCACCCAGCTCACCGACCGGCTGCGCGCCGTTTTCGGCGAGAGGCTGCTCGTCTACCACTCCAAATTCTCCGACAACGAGAGGGTAGACATCTGGAAGCGGCTGCTGGCCACCAACGAGC
>USHH01000008.1 GCA_900554345.1 uncultured Bacteroidales bacterium
CCCCCGTAAATGAAAGGAGGCTGCCGAAGCAGCCTCCTGACCAACTAATTATCCAATTTTCTTACCTGATGAATATCATCCTTCATGAAGCGGGATGCGGTTCGGTCAATAGCCGGGATTCTGGACTATGTTGGGGTTCTGGTCGAGCTCCTCCTGGGGATAGGGGAGCAGCTCGTTGCGGCCGGCCTTGAATCCGTATGTCGGGCTCGAGGCGTCGTCAGGCACGAGTATCCATTTGCCGTTGGCGTCGATGTCGAGCTTCTCGATGTTCTGTCCCTGAGTGGCGAGCACCTGCGCGGCATCGCCCCAGCGCACGAGGTCCATGAAGCGCTGGCCTTCCATGCAGAGCTCCACCTGACGCTCGAGCTTGATTTTGTCCATGTCGATTGCCGAATAGAGGGGAGCCTTGGCGCGGGCACGCACCATGTTGACATATTCGAGCGCCTTTGCCGGATTGCCGTCCTGGAGATATGCCTCCGCGGCGCTGAGGAGCACCTCCGCATAGCGCATATAGCGGAAATTGGTGGCGGGGAAGGGAGACCATCCGCCCCAGTTGAGGGCGACATCGCTCCATTCGTAACGGTTTTTCCAGCCGCAGTAAAGGCCATGGCCGTGGGCGGGGGCATTGGCCTTCTTGGCGATACCCATCACGTTCTCCACGTAATCCTGGTCTTTTACGACCGAAGTGGTGCGGTAGCCGTCGGCGCCGTCGCTCTTGATAAGGGCCTCCGCCAGCCTGCCGGTGGGATTGAAGAATCCGTAGCCCGTGGTGTTGAAATTGGCCTTGAAGGGCTCGGCGAGATTGGTGAAGTCGAAGAAGTCCTCGCGCCATCCGGCGTAGATGTAGACGTAGCTCATGAGCTGCGGAGCCGTGGCATCGGTCTGGTTGGGAGGGCAGTTGATTTCGAAGATTCCCTCGTCGCTCCAGTTGGAGGGCGCCTTGATGATGTCGGCGTAGTCGCCGTCGTAGAGGGCGTATTTGCCGCTGCCGATGATCTGCTCGAGGGTCTCGTGGGCCTCCTTGTATTTCTTCTGGAAGAGATACGTCTTGCCGAGATATCCCTGGGCAGCCGCCAGTGTGCAGTGGGCGAGATTCTCCCTGTCGCCCAGCGATGCCTTCTGCGGGAGGTCGCCGGTCTCGATGGCATGTCTGAAGTCCTTGGCCGCCTGCTCGAGCATGGCGCCGTATTCGGAATTCTTCACCGACGTGTATTCCTCAGGCTGGAGCACATGGTCGACGATCGGAGGATTTCCCCATAGCACACCGAGGTAGAACTCGGCCCAGCCGCGCAGGAAGTATGACTCGGCCACACACTGCTTCATGAAGGGGGTGGCGTCGGGTTTCCCCTCGATGTTCTCTATGAGCACGTTGGAGAAGTAGATCAGACGGTAGCAGAACGAGTAGATGTTCTTGACCTTGTCGTTCTCTGTCGATATATAGAAACCGGAGAATTGATGAAGACCGGGCTGGTCGCCGGAGTTGGAGCCTCCCGGCCATATGTCGTCGCTCAGGCAGTTGATCGACTCGATGATCTCGAATGCCATGTTGTTGACATACGACATCGAAAGGGCAAGCGCGCTGGCGGCCTCCTCGTCGTTGGAGTAGTATTTGTCGGTCTCGTAGACACCCTTCTGCGGGATGTCGAGCTCATCGGAGCAGCCGGTGGCGCCGATGCCCAGGCAGATGGCCGAGACTATCGCGTATATTGACTTTTTCATCTTTAATGTCTTTTGATAATATTAGAAGGTAATATTGAAGCCCACACTGACCTTGCGGGTCACGGGATAGCCGCCGAGGTCAAGGCCCTGGCTCGAGCCTGTGCCGGCGGAGACTTCCGGGTCGAGGCCTTTGTATTTCGTGAAGGTGAAGAAATCGTCGAGCGAGACGTATGCCCTGAAGTTCTCCACGAAAATCTTTCTGGTGAGCGATTTCGGGAAAGTGTATCCCAGCTGTATCTGACGGATCTTAAAGAAGGATGCGTCGGTCACCATAGCGGAGGAGAAGAGGTAGCGCTCGGCGTCGGTGCCCTGGTTGATGGCTATCGCCGACGGGATGGAGCCGGACTTGTTGTCCTCGGTCCAGCGGTCGGTGAAGAAGACGTCCTTCATGCGGTTTGAGGTGAGACGGTCCTGGCGCTGGATACACATATACATCTGGTTGCCGAACTGGCCGGAGCCGCTGACGTTGAAGTCGATACCCTTCCATGCGAGGCTGAGGTTGAGGCCGAGGGTCACGTCGGGTATGGCGTCGCCGATGTTTGTCTTGTCGCTCTCCTCCGGAGCGTCGGTCGTGACACGCTGTCCGTCGCGCTCCACCCAGTAGAGTGCGCGTCCGGTCTCGCGGTCTACGCCTGCGTAGTCATAGCCGTAGAAGTGCCACACCTTCTCGCCGACCTCGAAGCGGGTGACGGTGATATTGGAGAACTGGGTTCCGTTGATGATGGGCACTGTGGGATGCAGTTTGGTCACCTTGTTGCGCAGGGTGGAGACATTGGCGGAGATGTTGTAGGAGAAGTCGCCGATATTGTCGCGCCAGCCGAGATCGACCTCCACGCCCTCGTTGAGCACTCCGCCGGCGTTGATAGGCGATGTGACGCCTCCGAGCGACAGGGTCGGAACCACGCCGTAGACGAGCAGTCCGTCAGTGGTCTTGTGGAAATAGTCGAAGCCGATGGAGAGACGGTCGTTGAAGAGGCGGGCGTCGAAGCCGAGGTCCCACTGGGTCATGGTCTCCCAGCTGAGGTCGTAGTTGCCCATCGTTGTCGGGCCGTTGCCGTTATACCACTTGTAGTTGCCCGACTGGTTGGTGTCCCATGTCCAGACAGCGTTGTTCCACTGGCCCCAGCCATAGTTGCTTGCTGCGAAGGGGCCGATGATGGAGCCGTAGGAGTAGCCGCCGAGAGGGGCCACGGAGCCGTTCTTACCCCACGAGAAGCGGAGCTTGAAGAAGTCGAGAGCAGGGCGGCTCCAGCCCATGAAGTCTTCCTGGCTGATGGTCCATCCCGCGCTTACGGAGGGGAAGTAGCCCCAGCGGTTGCTGACGGGGAGCTTGGAATTGTCGTAGGCGTCGCCGCGGAGCGAGGCCTGGATCATATACTTGTTGTCGTAGGTGTAGCCCACACGGCCGAACCACGAATACTGTGTCGAGACGTTCTCGCCCCCGCCCACGCCCTTGGTGGCGCCTGCATTGGCATAGTCGAGATATCCCCAGAGAGAAGGATTGTCGACAGGTATGGCCGGGATGTCGCCGTTCTGGTTGGCGGCGCCGTAGGTCCAGGTGTAGACGTCTTTCTGGAACGAGATGCCGGCCATGGCCGTCACGTTGTGCACCTCGTTGAAGGTCTGGTTGTAGTTGGCGAAGTTTTCCCACTGATAATAGATGCCGGTGCCGTTCTGGGCGTTGAGCGAGAGGTTGGGGCTGTTGGCCTGTACGGAGCCGAAATAGGGCACCTCGTAGTGTGACTCGTGGGTGGAGGAGAGCCGGTAGCCGAAGCGCGAGGTCACGGTTAGCGGCTTCCAGGGATTGAAGAGCGCATATGCGGAGCCGGTGACGTTGAAGCCGTTGGATTTGTCGGTCTCACGGTCGCGCATGATCATGGGATGCACGTTCTCTCCGGTGTAGAATGCCGAGATGCCGTAGTAGTCTCCGTCCTCATTCGTCAGCAGCTGGCCGAGGTGGTCGGTCATGTTGGAGTAGTTGCCCACTTCCGCCGGGCTCACCACATCAGGGGTGAGGGGGTCGAGGGCGTAGAGGGAGGTGAGCATGGCGCCCCATCCGTCTGACACCGAAACCGACTGCGTCTGCCAGCGCTCGAGGATGGCGGTGGTGCCTATCTTGAACCAGGGCTTGATCTGATAGTCGGCGTTTATGTTGCCCGACAGGCGCTTGTAGTAGTCTGAGTCGCCGCGCACCGGGCCGTCGTTGGTGAGATAGGCCACGGAGGCGAGCAGCGAGCCCTTGTCGTTGGAGCCTTCGAAGGTGAAGGTGTGCTTGAACTGGCTGCCGTTGCCGAATGTCACGTCAAACCAGTCGGTGTCGGTCTTGCCGTTCCAGCCGAGGGCTGTGAAGGCATCCCGGCCGAAGGCGCCGGCCTCCACCATATAGTCCATATACTCGGTGGCATTGAGCATCTTGGGGCGATGTCCGATCGACTCGCTGACATACTGGAAGTCGTAGCGTATCCTGCCGCCGCCGTCGCGTGATGCTCCCTTGGTGGTGATCAGCACCACGCCGTTGCCGGCCTGGGCGCCGTAGATGGCGGCCGAGGCGCCGTCTTTGAGCACCTCGATCGACTCTATCTGACTCGGATCGATGCCGGAGATGTCGCTGAGGCGGACGCCGTCGACCACATAGAGCGGAGCCATGTCTGAGTTGGAGGAATAGCCGCGCACGCGGATTGTCGGGCTTGTGCCGGGAGCGCCGGAGGTGCTCACCACCTGCACGCCCGATGTCTTGCCTGCAAGAGCGGCTGTCGGGTTGTTGACCGTCAGGTTCTCAAGCGAGGATCCGTCTACTTTCGATATGGCGCCCGTCACGTCGCTCTTGCGCTGCACGCCGTAGCCCACCACGACCACCTGGTCGAGAACGTTTGACTCTGAAACAAGCCTTACATCAAGCGTGCCGTCGACAGCCGCGAGTGTCTGGGCGGTCATACCCACATACGAGAACACGAGCTTCGATCCGGCCTGTGTGGTGATTGAATACACGCCGTCGAGGTCGGTGGTGGTGCCCTGTGCCTTGCCTTGCACGAGCACCGAGACCCCGATCAGGGGCTCGCCTTGCTCATCGGTTACCGTTCCGGTTGTCGTGATGTTCTGCGCATAGGCGCACAACCCGGTCAGCCAGAGCACTGCGGCCACTGCGAGCAGCCGCAATGAGATGTGATGTTTAGGGTTTCCCATGTTAATGGATTTTAAAGATGATTATTTTTTGTTTTTTGATTTCTCGGTCCGGAGATGGAAAATCGTTCCGCTCAATCGGATGCTGCAAAATTATCCATTCGTGAGACGCGATTGGCGTGAGGGAGCGGAAAAGTAATATTCAATTCAGTCAACGTTCTGAATATAAGGATGAGAACTTTTAATATAGGTAAACAGGAAGCCCTGCGTGAAACGGGCGTTTTCTGATGTTTCCGCCCCGGTCACACCAAAGCCGCGTGAATCCCGGTCAAGATTCACGCGGCTTTAGTCATCGGGTGTGAGCCCGGCTGTCAGGCTTCGTCGTCCGTATGCTGGGCTCCGGTGCGGTTGTTGTAGACGGTGCGTATGGAGAGGTTGAGCATCCTGGCTATGTCGGCGCTTTTCGTCACCCCGAGACGCCGGAGGGCGTGTATCCTGAGTTTCGTGTTCAGGGTTCCGCTCTTGGCCACGGATTCCGGCGACACCTTGTCGCTGTCGTCGACCGTGGCGTTGTAGTCTGCCACGAAGTCGGGGAAGATGGAGAGTGCGGTCTTGTCGAAGCTTTCATAGAAGCCCTGGTATTGCTCCTTGATCAGCTCGGGGTCATTGATCAGCACGCCGAGGTCGTCGATCTTCTTCACCTTATATTTCTTAAGGAGCTTTTTCCTGTAGTCTTCAAGCGCGTTGATATATTCGGTAGTGAGCCGGAATGCGTAGGCCAGCACTCCGAGTTTCTGCTTGTTGGCCTCCGTGAGCTCCCGGTTGCTGACCTTCAGGCTGCCGATGGCATTGTCGCGCTCTGCCAGAGCTTCGCTGAGCTCCCGGTTGGTATGGGTCAGCAGGTTTCTTGTCTTCCGGAGTTTTCTGTATTCGATGATGATGATGACGATGCTCGCGATGAGCACGCATGTAAGGATAGTGAGCGCCACCACCATAGCCAGCAGCGACCTGTCGCGCTTCTCTACCTCTGCCCGGTAGGCATCCCTCACCATCGGGAGCACATCGGATAGAGCCACCATCCGGTAGCGGTTTTTAAACAGGTTCGCCTGGTTTACGGCATATAGCAGATAGTTGTAGGCCCTGTTGAGCTCCCCGTGGTCGAAGAGCCAGGTAGCCAGCTCCTGCGAGGCGGCGATCTCGCGGTTTACGATGAGCGCGTCGTAAATAGCGGCCATGGTCATGTATCTCACCATCATTACCTCGTCGCCGGCTGCCTCGTAATATCTGGCAAGCCAATAGGCGTTTATGGCATTGTTGCGGCTTGGCGTGCCGGTCTGGTCGACATGGCGCTTCAAGGCCGTGATGTCAAGGTTGCTGATGTCTTTATCATCCGTGTCGACGGCGGATGCCACTGTCACCCATAGCCAGTCGGGGTTGGCGGCAAGATTGAGCTTTCCTATGGAATCGCGGTATTCATTGGCGCGGCTTATGTCGTCTTTCCATTTCTCATGATTGGAATGCACATACAGACCGCGCATTGAGTACGCGTATGCGAGTTGTCCGAAATATCTTGATTTGGCCTCCCTGTCGAGCCTGCCCGAATCGATCCCCACGAGCAGGGCCATGGCCTCGTCATACATCCCCTGCATCACGTAGATCGCGGCCTCGTTCATTTTCCATTCGGCCGTAAGGCCGTAATCCTCCGGCGAGGTGGCCTCGGCGAGCTTTCTGGTGGTGGTGGCATAATATAAAGCTGAGTCGGAATCGTAGACGATATACTCGTAGTATAGCTGGCGCGTCACTCCCATGCGGTCGTGGTCGGAGCGCAACCCCTGAAGTGTGTTGCGCAGTCCGTCGATCCTTATCTCCTTCCGCTCCACAAGATTCCGGTAGTCTCCTATTATAGAGTCGAGACGTTGAAGCAACTGTTCGTTTTCGGCCACAGCCGGATGGTCAGACATCGTATCGCAGCCCGCGGCCATGACCACAGGCAACAGAGACACAATCACTAAAAGGAAACGGGAATACATCTGTCTGGAAGATTTATGATTAGTCGGGATGATTTCGTTGATGTTGCAAATTTAAAGCTTTTTATGATAAATTGTAGTTGATGAAGATAATTTAACATACGTTAAACAAAATGGACTGCCACCCGATATCGAATGTATTCCTTATTTATTGCAGCAGGGTTAATCTCCTTTTACCTTCCCGATTCTGTATGCCAAATGCATATTGTAGATATACAGGTGATTATCCCGATTTCTGCGCTAAATTTTTTACTTTTTCATTCCGACGTCTTAAGCTAAGGGAGTATTTTTGTAATTTTGCATACACCGCAGCATGTCTGGGATTCGTTGCGGTAGCGCTACGAAAATCATGGAAATCTCAAAAACGAAATCATAATATATATGAGAAAACTATTTACAGGGCTGACCATGCTTCTGTCCATGGCCAGCGTGGCCGGCGCCTCCGCCACCACAATGTCGCCGGCAATACCGTTCGATAAAGATCTCGAGGCCAAGGTGAATGAAATCGTCTCGAAGATGAGCCTCGACGACAAGGTCGGCCAGATGTGTGAGGTGACGATCGACGTCGTGTGTGCCGACAACCAGCCGGACGGAGCACCTAAGCTTGATGCCGAGAAAGTCAAGACCGCGTTCGGCAGATACCATGTCGGTTCCGTACTCAACACTCCCCAGGGACATGCGCAGACTCCCGAGATATGGTATGAGATCATAAAGGGAATCCAGGACGCCTCGATGGAATATATCGGCATCCCCGACATCTACGGCGTAGACCAGAACCACGGTACGACTTATACGGCCGGCGGCACATTCTTCCCTCAGGAGATCAACATGGCCGCATCATTCAACCGTCGGCTCGTGAGGGAAGGAGCCGAAATCTGCGCCTACGAGTCGAGGGCAAGCTCGATACCCTGGGTCTACAATCCAGTGATGGACCTCGGGCGCAACCCGGTGTGGAGCCGCATGTGGGAAAGCTTCGGCGAAGACCCTTACCTTAACGGCGCGATGGCCGTGGAGATGGTGAGGGGATATCAGGGCGCAGACCCCAACCATGTAGGGCTGAGGAACGTGGCCTCATGCCTCAAGCACTATATGGCCTACGGCAACCCGGTGACCGGCAAGGACCGCACACCCTCCTCGATCAATCCCGTAGACCTGCGCGAGAAGTATTTCCAGCCTTACAAGATGGCGATACGCGCCGGGGCCCTCTCCGTGATGGTGAACTCCGGCATAAACAACGGCCTTCCCTTCCACGCCAACCGCGAGATGCTCACCGAATGGCTGAAGGACGACCTCAACTGGGACGGCATGATCGTGACCGACTGGGCCGACATCCATAACCTCTGGAAACGCGACAGGATAGCCGCCGACTACAAGGAGGCCATCATGCTCGCCATCAACGCCGGCATCGACATGTCGATGACCCCTTACGACATGGACTTCTGCACTCTGCTCAAGGAGCTCGTGGAGGAGGGTAAGGTCTCGATGGAGCGCATCGACGACGCCGTGAAGAGAATCATACGGCTGAAACTCAGGCTCGGCCTCTTCGATAATCCCGTCACCAATCCGGCCGACTATCCCCTCTTCGGCAGCGGGGAGCATGCGCGCACGGCCCTTGATCTGGCCGCCGAGAGCGAGGTCCTTCTCAAGAACGACGGCAACCTGCTTCCGCTCGCACCTGGCGTGAAGATACTCGTGACGGGCCCCAACGCCAATTCCATGCGCGCCCTCAACGGCGGATGGTCATACACCTGGCAGGGGAGCGACGACGAGCGATTCCATAAGCAATACAACACCATCTACGAGGCATTGCGCGACAGATTCGGCGCCGGAAATGTGACGCTCGAGCAGGGCATGGACTACAATCCCTCCAAGTGGGAGGCCGAGGAGAACCTCCGCATCGACCGCGCCGTGGCCGCCGCCAGAAACGTAGACGTAATCGTGGCCTGCATCGGCGAGAACTCATATTGCGAGACGCCGGGCAACACCAACGACCTTCACCTCTCGGACAATCAGACGGAGCTCGTGAAGGCCCTCGCCGCCACCGGCAAGCCCATCGTGCTCGTGCTCAACGAGGGGCGTCCGCGCATCATCCGCGAGATCGAGCCGCTCGCCCAGGCTGTCGTCGATGTTATGCTCCCGGGCAACTACGGCGGCGACGCCCTCGCCAGCCTCCTCTCCGGCGAGCGCAACTTCAGCGCCAGGCTCCCGTTCACCTATCCCAAATGGATCAACGCCCTCGCGACCTACGACCACAAGCCCTGCGAGACCGTGGAGACCATGAGCGGAGCCTACAACTACAATGCCGACATCGACGTGCAGTGGCCTTTCGGATACGGCTTGAGCTACACTTCTTTTGAATATTCCGACCTGACGGTCGACAAGACCGAGTTCGCTCCGGCCGATGAGCTTACCGTCTCGGTGACGGTGAGGAACACCGGCGACCGCGAGGGTATGGAGCCCGTGCTGCTCTACAGCAGCGACCTCGTAGCCTCGATCACTCCCGACGTGCTGCGTCTGCGCGGCTTCGACAAGATCTCCCTGAAGCCCGGTGAAAGCAGGAAGGTGACTTTCACGATTCCTGCAAGCGACCTGGCGTTTGTAGGCTACGACGGACGCTGGGTGCTCGAGAAAGGCGACTTCGACTTCACTGTCGGCACCCTGAAGGCAAGGACGAAGTGCACCGAGACCAAAAAATGGACTACACCGAATATCTGACATTTCGATAATATAGAGTTTAGACAATGGCATCAAGGTTAATATCTGTTCTCATGCTTGTGACGGCTTTCGGCGCCGCGGCTTCGGGCCGCGGCGGGATTGCCGCCGACTGCCCGAAGAATTTCCTGAGGGTCGAAGGCACGGATATCGTAGACTCCAACGGCAAGCGATTCTATATCAAGGGCACCAACTTAGGCAACTGGCTCAACCCGGAGGGGTATATGTTCGGTTTCTCGAAGGTCAACTCTCCCCGGATGATCAACGAGGCATTCTGCCAGCTTGTGGGTCCGACGGAGGCAGCCGCCTTCTGGCAGGACTTCAAGGACAACTACATAACGGAAAAGGATTTCGAGTTCATCGCCTCGACGGGAGCCAATACCATCCGTGTGCCTTTCCATTACAAGCTCTTCACCAATGAGGACTATATGGGGCTCAACGACAGCTCCGAGGGATTCAGGCGTCTCGACAGCTGTATCTCATGGGCACGCAGCAACGACCTGCGCCTGATACTCGACATGCACGACTGCCCGGGAGGACAGACAGGCGACAACATAGATGACAGCTACGGATATCCCTGGCTCTTGACCGACCCTGCGGCGCAGGGTCAGTTTCTCGACATCTGGGACACCATCGCCACACGCTATGCCGATGAGGATGTGGTGCTCGGTTACGAGCTGGCCAACGAGCCTGTGGCAACCTACTGGGACGGCGCCGAGCGAGACTCGCTCAATGCGGCTCTCGAGCCGCTCTATAAAAAGGCTGTGGAGAGGATACGCCGCCACGACCCCGACCATATCATCCTTCTCGGAGGTCCGCAGTGGAACAGCAATTTCGACAATTTCGCCGATTGGAGCTTCGACGACAACATAATGTATACCTGCCATCGCTATGGGGGCGACGCCACGGCCGAGGCCATAGCGGGATACATCGCATTCCGCGACAAGACGGGTCTGCCGATGTATATGGGCGAGATCGGCCACAACACCGACCAATGGATGAGAGACTTCACCGACGTGATGCGGGCCAACAATATCGGCTACACTTTCTGGCCTTACAAGAAAATCAACGACAGCTCGATGACGGGAGTGGCCGCTCCCGACGGCTGGGAGGAGCTGGTGGCCTTCGTGGAGGCTCCGAGAGGCTCGTATGCCGAGATACGCGAGGCGAGGAAATTCTGTACGGAAGAGAAGGCGCGGCTGCTGTTGCGGCAGTATGTGGAAAACGCCAAGGCCGCCAATATGCTCCGCCACGACAGTTATGTCAATGCAATACAATTGAATAGATAATAAGGAATGAAAACCAGACTTGAAACCATAGCGGCGCTTCTGATATGCGCCGCCGGCATGACGCATGCCATTGCCCCGGCATATCTCGACGATACGTTGCCGCTCGAAACCAGGGTGAAGGATGCCCTCTCGAGGATGACGACCGCCGAGAAGATAGCTATAATCCATGCCCAGAGCAAGTTCAGCTCCCCGGGTGTACAGCGTTTGGGAATCCCCGGAATATGGTGTACCGACGGCCCTCACGGCATACGTCCCGACGTGCTCTGGGACGAATGGCAGCAGGCCGGAGCCACCAACGACTCCTGCGTGGCCTTCCCGGCCCTCACATGCCTTGCCGCAACCTGGAATCCGGAGATGTCGGCCCTCTACGGCAAGTCGATAGGGGAGGAGGCACGATACCGCAACAAGAACGTATTGCTCGGCCCTGGCGTCAACATATACCGGACGCCGCTCAACGGAAGGAATTTCGAGTATATGGGCGAGGATCCGTATCTCTCTTCGCGCATGGTGGTGCCATATATAAAAGGGGTGCAGGATAACGGAGTGGCGGCCTGCGTGAAACACTACGCGCTCAACAATCAGGAGGCCGACCGCGACCATGTGAACGTGCTCGTCGACGACCGCACCCTCCATGAAATCTATCTTCCCGCCTTCAAGGCCGCCGTCACAGAGGGCGGCGCATGGTCGATCATGCCCGGATACAATAAATACGACGGCGACCATGCCTGCGAGAACAGCAGGCTGCTGCTCGACATCCTCAAGGGCGATTGGAATTTCGACGGCGTGGCTATCAGCGACTGGGGCGCCGTACACAATACGGAGAAAGTGGCTTCCAATGGTCTCGACATGGAGTTCGGATCATGGACCAACGGCCTTAACTGGGGTGCCAGCAATGCCTACGACGACTATTACCTTGCCAAGCCATACGAGAAACTGATCAATGAGGGAAAACTTCCTATGGCCGATCTCGACGACAAGGCGGCGAGGGTGCTGAGGCTGATAATGCGCACCGAGATGCGCAGAGACCGTCCTTTCGGAGAGATGAACAGCGACGGACATTACGCCGCCGCCAGACGTATCGGCGGAGAAGGTATAGTATTGCTGAAAAACGACCGCAACCTTCTGCCGGTGTCGGATGATGTGAGGAAAATCCTTGTGGTGGGTGAGAATGCCATCAAGATGATGACGGTGGGGGGCGGCTCCTCGTCGCTGAAGGTGCAGCGCGAGACCCTTCCGCTCGACGGCATCCGAAGCCATGCCTCCGCGAGAGGTATCGAGGTCGACTACCAGCGGGGATATGTGGGCGACGTGACCGGCGAATACAATGGCGTAACCACCGGACAGGACCTTGACGATTCCCGCGGTAAGGAACAGCTCATCGTCGATGCCGTGAATGCTGCCCGCGAGGCCGATATGGTGATATTCATCGGAGGTCTCAACAAGTCAGACCATCAGGATGCCGAGGGTGTCGACCGCATGGGATTCAGTCTGCCGTACGGTCAGGACGAGGTGATCGAGGCTCTTGTCAAGGCTAATCCCAACACGGTAGTGGTCAGTCTCACCGGGAATGCCTATTCGATGCCATGGCGCGACAGGGTGCCGGCTATCGTGCAGGGTTGGTATATCGGTTCGGAGGCCGGAAATGCCATCGCCGACGTGCTGTTCGGCGACGTGACTCCTTCCGGAAAGCTCCCGATGACGTTTGCCAGGGAGCTGACCGACTATGCCGCCCATGCCGACAATGATTCCTCGATGTATCCCGGCGTAAACGGCGACGTGTATTACAAGGAAGGCCTGGATGTAGGCTACCGCCATACCGACAGGCTCAGGCCGTCAAGCGTCAATTATGCCTTCGGGCATGGCCTCAGCTACACTACCTTCAGGTTAGGGAGGCCGTCGGCTTCCTCCGGCTCTTTCACGGGAGACGGCATTGTGACAGTGTCGGTGCCGGTCACAAACACCGGCGACCGTGAGGGTGCGGAAGTGGTGCAGGCTTACGTGCGCGACTGCAAGAGCAGTGTCTATCGTCCTGAGAAGGAACTTAAGGCTTTCTCGAAAGTCCGGCTGAGGCCAGGCGAGACAGGAGAGGCGAAACTTGATTTCGACAGGTCGGCATTCGCATTCTACGACCCGGAGACAAGACTATGGACCGTAGAGCCCGGCAGATTCGAGATCCTGATAGGAAATTCCTCCGACAATATCCTGCATAAAGTAGCGATAGATGTCGATCAACCGCTGACATGGAAAGACGGTGAGTGATCGATCGCGGTAAGCAATGAAAAATGTTCGGTAAGCCGTGCGGTTTACCGAACATTTTTATTAGTTAGGATATTGATTGTCTGCTACTAAGAGTCTGACTTTTGTATAATGTGGTTCACTTCGTTAAACAATCTTATGGAAGACTCTAGGATTTCATCAGGCGTGGGTATTATGCCATATGCCAGAGCCCCGACTTCTCTATTATAGATTTCTGATATCTGTTTCCAGATGCAATTCAGGTCGATGAATAATGGTGAAGTCGTTATATCTGAGGCCTTCCATAACGGAGGCCGGTCGAATTCTGCCTTGTCATGTGCAATGAGTTCAAGGAGGTCTTGAGTGAAGTCGGAATGGAGATAGTCTATGCATTCCGAATCGTGCATCAAATAATACAGGTCATAGAAATGTCTTATTTTTGAGGCTATTCCGGCAACAGCATCTTTATCAAACGAGAACCTTATAAGCGATACCACTTTCTCACACAATGTTCGTTTTTTATCTAGAACGTTAAGTTCGAAAGGCATCATGTCAAGTTCATTCATGAGGGAATGCAATCCTTTCTGGTTCATCATATCGCTGATGAATGGCTGTATGCTCTTCCTTACAAATGGATAAGGATTGCCGTATGTATTTATCTCAACAATAACATGATTCCCAAGAAAACTCAGATTATCCTTTCTCTCTCCCAATACAGAGCTATATCCATGATATGTCTTTCGGTATCGGTTGTTCTTGATTGTCATATTCGGCATGTCAAGCTCTTCCAGATCAGCGGTCGTGTCTTTGCCGATTCTTGCAACCAGCTTTTTCTGTTGATTCTGGCTCATTCCCTCAAGAATTACAGCAAAATCGACATCTGAGGAGAATCGTCTAATCAATCCGTAGGCTTTCGACAGCGAAGTGCCTCCTTTCCAAACAATACGAGCTGATTGGGGATGACGGGACAGATTCTGTAGAATCTGACAAATCCAATAATCTTTCTCAACAAATTCCGATGCAATTCCCTTCTCCTGTGAAGTTGTCTGAATGGCACTGGAAAACATATTTTTGTCGGTATGCAGTCTCATTTTATATTCCAACCGTTGAAATCAATATCTGTAGAGAGATTAATTCCTAATGAATAAACTGTCGTAGGATTGAGGGAATTTTTTAGGACAGCGAGATGTTTGTTTTTGTCAGCCGCATGTAAGATGGCGCCTAACAATGCGCGAACTCGGGGCGGGTATTTCATCGACAGCTTCACCAGCATCGACAGCTGCTTCTCCTCAAGCAATATTATATGTGTCCTGAGAACTGTAATCGACCTATCAATGGTTGTGTCAGGTATATGTTTGATCAGTTTTAAGGCATCAAGTATTTGAAGTAATGGGATATTGGCGGGAGTAATCTTATTGGCTTGCATAATAAAGCGAACCTGATAATGGCCTCGCTTTACCGGGTCATGCCGATGTGATGAGCCTATAATCACCATGCTGGAAACCTGAGACGTGAGACCCATTTGATTCCACACTGAATAACCTGTGAGGTAGCCTGTTAATATGCCATTTGTGTACAGTAGGTCTTTTACCACCTCATTTCGGTCTGGGCCGATTTTCCCGAATACAGATGTCTTGGGCTTATAATACCTGCCTTTTCCGGCTCTCTCTATCAGTCCGGACTTTACCATACGCCCAAGCTTTACTCTGACGTTTTCCCACCATTCCGAAGGAAACCCGAGATCTGCAATAGTAAAAACCTGTGCAGGACTAATGTCTGCAACCTTATTTTGTATATGTTGAGCAGCAATCATAGCGTTGCGTTTTGTAATTCAATGGCAAAGTTAATAAAAATGTTCGGTAAACCGTACGGTTTACCGAACATTTTTTGCTTGGGCGGATGCACCGGGGTGCATCCCTACACTGGAATGGTCGCGTCAGCGCGCGATGCCTTTAGAGCACGACGTTGACGATGCGGCCGGGCACGACTATCACCTTGCGCGGCGTCTTGCCGGCGAGCCATTTGACCGCCCCCTCCGCCTCAAGGGCGATCTTCTCCACTTCTTCCTTCGAGGCGCCCGCGGGAGCCTCGACTGTGTAGCGGGTCTTGCCGTTGAAGCTGACGGGATATTTCACCGTCGCCTCCAACAGGGCGCTCTCGTCATACTCCGGCCATTCGGAGTCGACAACGCTTCCGTCGTGGCCAAGACGGTGCCAGAACTCCTCCGCGATATGCGGCGCGAACGGAGCGATCAGGCGTGTGATGATGTCCATCGCCTCTCGGTTGGTCGACTTCAATGACGTCAGGTCGTTGACGGCGATCATAAACGCGGCTACCGAAGTGTTGAACGAGAAACCGGCGATATCGCCCGTCACCTTCTTGATGAGCTTATGCACCACCTTCTTCTCCTCAGGCGTCATCTCGGCGGTGTTGTCGGCCTCCAGCGCTCGGTCGAAGAGGTTCCAGAGCTTGCGCAGGAAGCGGTTGACGCCGTCGATGCCGTTGGTGTCCCAGGGCTTCGACTGCTCCACCGGCCCGAGGAACATCTCGTAGAGCCTCAGCGTGTCGGCGCCGTAGCGCTCCACTATGTCATCGGGGTTGACCACATTGAACATCGACTTCGACATCTTCTCCACGGCATAGCCGCAGACGTAGCGGCCGTCCTCAAGGATGAACTCCGCGTCGGCAAACTCCGGACGCCACTTGCGGAAGGCATCCGTGTCGAGCACGTCGGCGTTCACGATATTGATGTCGACGCGGATGGGCGTCACGTCGTAGTCGCCCTTCAGACCGTGGCTCACGAAGGTGTTGGTGTCCTTGATGCGATAGACGAAATTGCTCCTGCCCTGAATCATCCCCTGGTTGACGAGCTTGCGGAAGGGCTCCTTCTCCACCACGAGGCCGAGGTCGAAGAGGAACTTGTTCCAGAAACGGGAATAGATGAGGTGGCCCGTGGCATGCTCGGCGCCGCCCACGTAGAGGTCTACGTCGCGCCAGTATTCATCGGCCTCGCGGCCCACGAGAGCCTCCGGGTTGTGGGGATCCATATAGCGGAGGTAGTAGGCGCTGGAGCCGGCGAAGCCCGGCATCGTGCAGAGCTCGAGGGGGAAGCCCTCGGGGGTCTTCCAGTTCTCGGCGCGTCCCAACGGAGGCTCACCCTTGGAGGTGGGCAGATAGGAGTCTACCTTCGGAAGCTCGAGCGGCAGCGCGCTCTCGGGGAGCAGGCATGCCACGCCCTCGGCATCGTAGTAGACGGGGAACGGCTCGCCCCAGTATCTCTGGCGGGAGAAGATGGCGTCGCGCAGACGGTAGTTGGTCTTCACGCGGCCCAGTCCCTTCTCCTCGATAAACTTCTTTGTCTTAGCGATTGCCTCCTTCACCTCGAGACCGTTGAGGTCGAGCTCGGGGCCGCAGCTGTTGATCATCCTGCCCTCCTTGGCGTCGAAGCTCTCCTCGGAGACGTCGGCACCCTCGATCAGCGGAATGATCGGGAGGTCGAAATGGCGGGCGAAGGCGTAGTCGCGCGAGTCGTGGGCTGGCACAGCCATGATGGCTCCGGTGCCGTAGCCGGCGAGCACATAGTCGCTCACCCAGATGGGGATCTTCTTGCCGGTGAGTGGATTCACGGCGTAGCTGCCGGTGAAGACGCCGCTCACCTTCTTCTCGATCTGGCGCTCGCGCTCCGTCTTATGCTTCACTTCCTCAAGATATGCCTCCACGGCCTCCTTGCGGTCGGGGGTGGTGAGCAGAGCCACATATTCCGACTCCGGGGCGAGCACCATGAAGGTGACGCCGAAGACGGTGTCGGCGCGGGTGGTGAAGATCTCGAGCGAGAAGTTGCGTCCGGCCACCGGGAACCGCATCTCGGCGCCCTCGCTGCGGCCGATCCAGTTGCGCTGCGTCTCCTTGAGGCTGTCGCTCCATTCCAGGGTGTCGAGGTCGGCGAGTAGACGCGGGGCGTAGGCCGACACGCGCAGACACCACTGGCGCATCACCTTCTGCTCCACGGGATAGCCGCCTCGCACCGAGACGCCTTCCGACACCTCGTCGTTGGCCAGCACCGTGCCCAGGGCCTCACACCAGTTCACCATCGTCTCGGCACGGTAGGCCAGACGGTAGAGCATCAGGATGTCTTCCTTCTCCCTGCGCGGCATGGCCTTCCACTCATCGGCCGTGAACTCCACCTCTTTCGAAGCGGCGGCGTTGACTCCCCCGGAACCCTCTTTCTCGAAGCGCTCCACCAGACGCTCGATCGGAAGCGCCTTGTCGGCGTCGAGGTCGTAGTAGTGGCCGAACATCTTCATGAAGGCCCACTGCGTCCAGCGGTAATATTCGGGGTCGCAGGTGCGCACCTCGCGACTCCAGTCGAACGAGAAGCCGATCTTGTCGAGCTGCTCGCGGTAGCGCGCTATGTTGTCGGAAGTGGTCTTCTGCGGTGCCTGCCCCGTCTGGATGGCATACTGCTCGGCGGGAAGGCCGTAGGCGTCGTAGCCCATGGGATGGAGCACGTTGAAGCCCTGCTGACGCTTGAAGCGGGCGTAGATGTCGCTCGCTATGTATCCGAGCGGGTGCCCCACATGAAGGCCCGCCCCGGAGGGATAGGGAAACATGTCGAGCACATAGAATTTCTTTTTGCCGGGCTTTGCCTCCACCTTGTAGGTGTCGTGGTCGCGCCAATACCGCTGCCACCGGCTCTCTATTTCACGATGGTTGTAGTCCATTTCTAAAATTATCGGTTGGATTTCGACTTTTTTGCGTCAAAATCGCGTTATTACTTGTATAATTGTATGCTGTTGCGGAATAATCTGCAAAGTTAGTGAAAATAAGCGAATAAAATCAGTAAACGATGAGAAAAAGAAAACTTGCGATGACGCTGTGCATAGTAGCGGCGTGTGCGGTGCCGTCTTTTGCGGCTGAACTCGGCTCGCAGCTTGCGGCCTCCCCGGCTCCGGCGTGGATGGACAACGCTGTGATTTACGAGGCAAACCTGCGTCAGGGCACAGGCGAGCGGAACCTCCGCGGCCTCCAGCGCCAGCTGCCCCGTCTGCGCGACCTCGGTGTCGACATAGTGTGGCTCATGCCGATCCATCCTATCAGCGAGGAGGGACGCAAAGGTTCCCTCGGAAGCTATTACGCCGTGAAGGACTACAAGGCCGTAAACCCCGAGTTCGGCACTATGGAAGACCTCAAGGAGTTTGTGCGCACGGCCCACACCCTCGGAATGAAGGTGATCCTCGACGAGGTCTGCAACCACACCGGACGCGACAACGCATGGGTCACCGAGCATCCCGACTATTACGCCCGCAATGAGAAGGGAGAGATGTATGGCCCCTATGACTGGACCGACACCTATAAGCTCGACTACTCAAATCCCGCTACCCGCGCGGCCATGACCGACGCTCTGAAGTTCTGGATCGAGGAGGCCGACATCGACGGCTACCGCTGCGACGTGGCCGGAGAGGTTCCCACCGACTACTGGGAGGAGGTCCGCCCCCAGCTACAGGCCATCAAGCCTGTCTTCATGCTCGCCGAGGCCTCGAAGCCCGACCTGCTGCTCAAGGCTTTCGACGCAGACTACGCCTGGCCCATGAAGGACGTCTTCAACGCCATCGCCGCCACCCAGGGCGTCAACAGCTATGCCGTGGAGAAGAGGCAGGATCTGCCGAAGACAAATGCAGCCGACATCCGCAAGCTCATCGACCGCCAGAAGAAGGAGTATCCGAAAGGTGCCGTACACATGAACATGGTCACCAACCACGACCTCAATTCCTGGGAGGGCACCGAGGTAGAGCGTTTCGGTCCGGCCCTCGGCGCTTTCGCCGTGCTCAGCTACACCTTGCCCGGCATGCCGATGCTCTACACCGGCCAGGAGGTGGGATTCAACCACGCCTTCGAGTTTTTCGAGCCCGACAGCGTGCAGCCCGACTACGGCGCCAACGAGGTGACGGCCTTCTACGAGATGCTCAACGCCCTGAAGCACGCCAACTCCGCGCTCAACGTGCGCGAGGGCGACAACCAGACACGCTTCTATTCTCCCGAGAGCGACGAGGTGATAGCTTTCACCCGCAGCAACGGCAACGACACCGTGACGGTGGTCGCCAATCTGAGCTCCAAAGAGAATAAACTGGCATTCAAAGGCGAAGCCCCGCAGACGCAGGGCTTGCACAATTACTTCAGCGGCGCGTCCGCTTCCCTTCAGGAGAAGCTCGCGCCCTGGGAATACGTCATACTGACCAACTAAGCGCTACGGCCGGCAGGCCACCAGCCTGTCGGCCAGCTCGCTGAAGGCCCTCGATTCCGGAGTGTCGTCGTCGATCACCGACGGCTTCCCCGAGTCGAGGGTCTCGCATATCTGCGCCACGAGGGGAATCTGCGCCAGCAGGGGCACGCCGGTCTCTTCGGCCAGACGCTTGCCGCCGTCCTTGCCGAAGATATAGTATTTCTCGTCGGGATGCGGCGCGGGAGTGAACCACGACATGTTCTCCACAAGGCCGAGCACCGGCACGTCGATCTTGTCGTTGGTGAACATATTGACACCCTTGCGGGCGTCGGCCAGCGCCACCTCCTGCGGAGTGGTCACCACAATCGCTCCGTCGAGCTTCAAGGTCTGCACCAGCGTCAGGTGGATGTCGCTCGTGCCCGGGGGCATGTCGATGAGGAAATAGTCGAGCTCGCCCCACCAGGCGTCGCTGATGAGCTGCTTGAGGGCGTTGCTCGCCATGCCGCCGCGCCATATCACGGGGCTTGCCTTGTCGACCACGAAGCCGATCGAGAGCATCTTCACACCATATTTCTCCACGGGCTCGATCCAGTCCTTGCCCTCCTGGTTCACCATATACAGCTGCTCGTCTTCCACGCCGAACATCTTTGGCATCGAGGGGCCGAAGATGTCGGCGTCGAGCAGACCCACCCGGTATCCCTTGCGGGCGAGCGCCACAGCGAGGTTGGCCGAGACGGTGCTCTTGCCCACTCCGCCCTTGCCGGAGGAGATGCCGATGATGTTTCTCACACCGGGCAGCGGATCCTGCTGCTGCTCAGGCTCCTTGCGGAAGGCCGCGTGGATGTTGCCCTTGATCTGCACGTCGGGTGAGACATAGGTGAGTATGGCGGTCTCCGCCGCCCTCACCACCGAGCGGATGAAGGGGTCGGTCGATTTGTCGAAGATGATGGAGAATTCCACCTTGTTGCCGTTGATGCGTATGTCGTCGGCTATCATGCCGTTTTCCACCAGCGACTTGCCGTTGCCGGGGTATTTCACGTTCTCGAGCGCTTTGGTGATCAAAGCCGGATAGAGTGTCATGTCAGTATATGATAAGAAGGTTCTATAATTCAGGTCTGATGTCGTCGGGGAGGTCGAAGACGGTGTGTCGCGTATAGGCGCGGTAGTCGTCGCGCTCTATGTCGTCTTCGCGGGGCTCGGCGAGTGCCGGAGTCTCCTCCGGGATGGAGAAGGAGATGAGCTTTATCTTCTTGCCCCGCGAGAGCCACTGCGACTCGTAATATGTCTTGATCGAGGTCTCGGCGTCGGCCTTTCCGCTACCGTAGAGATCATCGGTGACCTCGGCCACCGGCAGGGCGTTGAGCTCGGCGAGGCGTCGGGTATATTCGAAGAGGAAAGGGGAGTCGGTCTTGAGCCTCACGGGGGCGCCGGGGAGCA
Source organism: uncultured Bacteroidales bacterium (assembly GCA_900554345.1). Taxonomy (GTDB): domain Bacteria; phylum Bacteroidota; class Bacteroidia; order Bacteroidales; family Muribaculaceae; genus Lepagella. The sequence continues at coordinate 20,760 of USHH01000008.1, forward strand.
GGAAGCGTCGGTAGTCCTCCAGGAAACGGGTTGAGGTGAGGCGCTTGCGCGTCTTCTTCATCTGCGGGTCGGGGAAGGTGATCCATATCTCCGTCACCTCGCCCGGGGCGAAAAAGAGGGAGATGAGCTCGATCTCCGTGCGCAGGAAGGCCACGTTGCCGAGCCCCTCGCGCTCCGCTGTGGAGGCTCCGGTCCACATCCTGGCGCCCTTGATGTCGACGCCGATGTAGTTGCGGTCGGGATTGCGGCGCGCCAGCGCCACCGTGTATTCACCCTTGCCGCATCCAAGCTCGAGCACTATGGGGTTGTCGTTGTGGAAGAAGTCGCTGTGCCATTTCCCACGGTAGGGAAACTGCCCGTCGACCACGGTCGCCCTCGGATACTGGAGCACGCAGCCGAAGGTCTCCATATCGGCGAATTTCTTGAGTTTGTTTTTCGACATAATTGATTTATCGGTTATCTTACGATGAGTACCTTGCCGGCGTTCGATTCGCCGGAGCCCTCCGGGCCGGAGACGAGCACGTAGTAGACGCCGCTCCTCACCTTGCGCTGGTTGAGGTTGGTGGTGTCCCACTGCGCGGCGCCCCCTTCGGCGCTTCCGAGTTCCTTCACGAGCGATCCGGCGCCGTCCACTATCTTCACCAGCGCGTTGTCGGGAAGTCCGTCGATATCCACGTAGCCGTAGTAGTCGGGGCCGACGGGATTGGGCATGATGCGCACCGGCGAGGAGTCCTCGCCGCTGCCGCCGCCCTGCACCGTCAGCTCGGCGATTCCTTTGGCGGTGGAGGCCATGATGCTGCGTGTATCGGGGTTGTAGACGATGCTGTAGACCACGTCGTCGGGCATGCGGTCGGTGTCGGTGGTGTGTTCGGAGACGATGGTGCGCCCGTCGGAGCTGGTGCAGACGATGCCGGCGCCGGAGGTGGCAAACCACTTCCGG
>USHH01000009.1 GCA_900554345.1 uncultured Bacteroidales bacterium
AAGACGCTCAAGGCGGCGGTCGAAGACGCAGAGTCGCCGGTCGGTGCCCGCAAGCAGCATGTCGCCGGCCGCGCACACCGACAGGATATACGACTCCTGCTGGCCGTCGGGCTCCGAAGGCGAGAACACCGAGCACCGCTGCCCGTCAAACCTCACCAGGCCGCCGTCGGTGGCAAACCATATGAATCCGAGGGAATCCTGCGCCAGACCCCTGACGGTGTTCGACGGAAGGCCGTTTTCCGTGGTGAAGTGAGTAAACCTCAGGGGAGCCGGCGCCGGAATACCGGCGGCGGAGGCCGCAAATGTGAGCAGCAGACAGAAGGCGATGAGCAATCGTGGCATGGTGTGGCTGGTTGAATAATGTAAGGTATGCACACGCAAACGCATGCACAACGTCACAAATTTAGGCAATAAAATCGTATTCCGCAAACTCCGCCCTAAAATTTGGTCGTTACAGCGGAATTTAGTAATTTTGCGCCAAGATTCGGTGTCGCCTCCGGGCGATGAAAAGGGAATCAGGTGAAATTCCTGAACAGACCCGCTGCTGTGATTCCTACACACCCCTCCGAGCTAACGCCACTGGCCTCAAGGCCGGGAAGGCATCGGACGGGAGGATAAGTCAGAAGACCTGCCAATCTGCTAAATGCTTTAAACAGCGGCACAATGGGAACGAGGTTTTTCCTTACTGCATCCACCTTCAACACAGGCATCAGCGACAGCCTTTCGGCTGCCGCCACGTCATGTGGCGCCGTCACGGGGCGCCGCACGATTCGTCGCGTCCTGACCCACAGGCAGAGTCCCATTGCATTTGTCGCCGGTTTCAACCGATCAATCAACAATTCGCAATATGAAACTACTCGTCACACTCTGCTTCATGATCGCCTCACTCACATCGTTAGCCGCCCCGGGCGCTGAGCGCCCCGACAAGGCCGCCCTCCTGATGGTGCATTTCGGCACCACCTACGACGACACCCGCACCCTCACCATCGACGCCATCAACGCCAAGGCCGCGCAGGCCTTCCCCGACATGCACGTGGCCGAAGCCTACACCTCGCGCATCATCCTCAAGCGCCTGGCCGCCCGCGGCGTCATTAAAGACCCCCCGCGCGAGGCCCTCCTCAAGCTCGCCGCAGAGGGATATACCCACGTCTTCATCCAGAGCACCAACATCATCGACGGCATCGAGGCCGCAGCCCTCCGGGAGGAAGCCGCCTACATGGCGCCCTTCTTCAAGGACCTCCGCATCGGCTATCCCCTCCTCTACTCAGTGGACGACTGCCTGAAGGTGGTGGAGATCCTCGGCCGGCGCCACCAGCCCGGCAGGGAAGGAGCCGTAGTGCTCGTGGGCCACGGCACGGAGACTCCCGCCACCGCCATCTACTCGCAGATCGACTATATGTTCGCCTCGGCAGGCAAGCCGCAGTATCATGTGGCCACTGTGGAGGGATATCCCACCTACGAGACGACGGTGGAGCGGCTTCGCGCGGAGAAGGCCACCGACGTGCTGCTGCTGCCGTTCATGTTCGTGGCCGGCGACCATGCGCGCAACGACATCGCCGGCGAATGGAAGGAACGCCTCGCAGCCGACGGCTTCAAGGCCGAGGCCGTGATGGAGGGACTCGGCCAGGTGCCCGAGATCCAGGACCTCTTCATCGACCATATCCGTCAAGGCCTGAAGGAGCGCCCCCTCTCCCCTGGGGAACGCAAGACCACCTTCCTCAATTTCTTCAGCGAATAACGCCCACACCATTGCCAAATGATAACCAAAGCAATTACAATAACATTTTTCACCCTCGCATCTTCCGTCTCGACAGCGGCCGTCAACCCCGCCGACTCCCTCATGTGGATGCCGGAAGACAGCGTCTTCATGCTTGAGGAGGTGACCGTGAAAGGGAAGAGCGCCCCGCAGCGCATCAGGGAAGGACAATACAACGTGAATGTCGTGGAGATCGCTCCGGCCCTCAACACCTCCGTCAACATGACCGACATCGTGGGGCGCACCGCCGGCATAAAGGTGAGGAGCGAGGGGGGGCTGGGCTCCGACTTCGACATCATGCTCAACGGTCTCTCCGGAAGCGCCGTGAGATACTTCATCGACGGAGTGCCGCTCGACACCAAGGGGGGCAACATCTCGCTGGCCAACATCCCGATGAACACCATAGACCGCGTGGAGATCTACAAGGGCGTGGTGCCCCCCTCGCTCGGCGCCGATGCGCTCGGCGGGGCCATCAACCTCATAACACGCAGGCAGAAAGACAACTTCCTCGACTTCTCAGTGTCGGCCGGCAGCTACCACACATGGACAGCCAACGCCACAGGACAGGCCGTGGCCTTCGACGGCAATCTCCTCATACGCCCATCGGTGAGCTACGAGTATTCGAAAAACGACTACATGATGCGCGACGTGGAGGTGTGGGACATCGCCACCGACAGATACATCCTGGCCGACCGCCGACGCTTCAACGACCGCTACCGCTCCTTCTTCAGCCAGCTCGAGGTGGGCACCGAGCACAAGCCATGGGCCAAATACCTCTTCCTCACGGCCACATACTCCACCCTCCAGAAGGGTATCCAGACAGGCGCCACCCAGGCCATCGTCTACGGCGACGCCCGGCGCCACGGCCACTCATGGTCGGTGGCCGGCAGATACGCCATCGACAACCTCCTCGTCAGGCGGCTCAACCTCTCCCTCTTCGCGTCGCACACCGCCAGCTTCCAGACCACGGTCGACACCGCTTTCCGCAAATATGACTGGAACGGCCGCTACACAGAGAGCCAGCGCAACGAGATCACCGGAGGCGCGAAGTCGATGCTCCACTACGACAGGCCGATGACGGTGGTGAGGGGAAACCTCGACTATTCCTTCGCCTCCCACCACAACGTCAACCTCAACTATATGCTCAACAACACGAGGACCCACCGCTTCGACGACGTGGACAAGACATACCACCCCTCAAGAGACCGACTCACGAAGCACATCCTCGGGCTCGCCTACACGCAGACATTCGTAGACTCCAGACTGGTCAACACCCTCTTCGGAAAGTCGTATATCGAGAATTTCGAGATCCTCCACCGGGAGAGCTACAACAATCCCGAGCGCATCGAGCGCGCCACCAAATCCTTCTGGGGATACGGCATCGGCAGGCGCCTCGCCCCGCCCCCCCCGCCGCGGGAGGTGCCGCTACCGACTGGCTGAAGCCGAAAGCATCCTTCGAGCATACGGTGAGGCTTCCCCTCTCACGCGAAATCCTCGGCAACGGCGTCACCGTGATGCAGAACCTCAACCTCAAGCCGGAGAGCAGCGACAACATCAATGTCGGTGTGCTCGGCGACATCCAGCTCCCGGCCGACAATACCCTGTACTATGAGGTGTCGGGCTACTGGAGAAACGTCTCCGACATGATCCATCTCGTGGTGGGCGAGGCCGACGGCACCTCCTACTACACCAACCTGTCGAGCGTAAAGGCAGCCGGAGTAGAAGCCGAGCTCGGCTGGCATCTTTCCGACTGGCTATCGCTCACCACCAACTGGAGCTACTCCGAGACCAAGGACATGAACCGATGGCGCGAGGACGGCAAGCCGTCGATCACATATAAGAACCGGATCCCCAACCTCCCATGGCTCTTCGGCAACACCGACATCACCTTCGCGAGGAAGAAGATAATACGCGGCGACGACCGCATCCGCTTCGGATATTCATTCCAGTACGTACACTGGTATTACCTCACATGGGAAGGATATGGAAGCCTCTCTTCCAAGTCGAAAATCCCCTCGCAATACCGCCACGACGTCTCGCTCACCTATTCCTGGCTCAACGAGAGATATAACGTGACCCTCGAGCTCGACAACATCTTCGACTGCACGCTCTACGACAACTACCGCCTGCAGAAGCCGGGACGCTTCTTCTCCGTGAAGTTCCGTCTTTTCCTGCGTTAACCGCTGCTCACAGAACATCCACATATTTCATCATTCATAATAAAAAAAAGACATGAAAAAAATTCAGTTCCTCGCCTTATCCGCACTCATCGCGGTCACGGCGCCATCCATGACCTCGTGCAGCAATGACGACAAGCCCGAAGACATCGGCGGCGAGACAATCAAGGACGTGCATTTCGACGTCTGGGTCACCGCCGGCACCAGCAACGGCTCCGCTACCATCGTGAAGAGCGTCAACTCCCTCTCCGACCCCGAGGAAATCACCTTCAACAACTCCGGCTGCGACGTCACCGCCATTCTCGACGAGGAGATCATCGTGAAGGGACAGTACTATTACGAGATTCCACAGTCGGGCGACGGATACGGCAAATACCGCATCACCAACCAGGGCCTCGAGACCATCGCGCGACGCCCCTTCGGCAAGAACACCTACCGCAGATACCGCTACACCCACGCATGGCTCGGCGACGGCAACCTGCTGATCATGAGCTCCGACGGTGACCGCAAGGCCATTCTCTGGACCAAGCTCAACCCCAGCGACCTCTCCATCGTGGCCGAGGGCACGCTCGACTTCGGCGACAAAGTGCCCGTCGACGAGTTCACCACCTCCGGCCTCGTGCGCTACCGCAAAAGCGACAACAAGCTGATCTATCTCTTCTATGAATACGGCGAATACGAGGGATTCTACGCAGCCTTCATCGACGCCGCCAGCATGAAGGTGGAGAATGTGGCCTTCGAGCAGCGCGCCGAAATCATGGCCGGCTCTGCCTACGGCGAGCTCCTGCAGAACAAGATGGCCTTCGACAACAACGACAACCTCTACATCATCGCCAATTCCAGACTCTCCGGCGCCGAGAAATCGACCTGCCAGTATGGCCGCGTCGTGAGAATCAACCGCAACGAGACGGACTTCGACAAGAGCTACCTCGGCTTCCGCACCAACCCCGCCGGCACCGCCGACCAGGGCAAGCTCCTCACCGTGGACTATATGGGCGACGGCAAACTCGTGCTCAGCGTCCAGGATCCGCATTTCTGCGGCGTCAGCTCCGACAACGCCCTCTACGAGGGATGGGGCAACAACTACAACGTCTACTACTGCATACTCGACATCGCCACCGACAAGGCCACGGAGTTCAAGTATGACGGCCAGCATCTCCCCTACTCGCAGGGCACTTTCGCACAGCGTTCTTTCGTGCTCAACGGCAAGGTCTATATCGGCACCAATCCCAAGGACGCCGCTCCCACAGTGTATGTCTACGACATCCGTGAGGGAACGATGGTCAAGGGCGCCACTATCCAGCCGGGCTACGGCTTCGACAGAATAGTATATATCCAGAACTGATCCGCTTCAGGAGGTGTGGCCTTGCGGCCATGCCTCCTACCAACAAAATAACCCAACGTCATGTCACCAGCCAATAAAACGATCTTCAGCCTCCACCGCATCAGCGGCACAGTGATCGCCCTCTTTTTCCTTATGTGGTTTGTCACGGGGCTCGTGCTCATCTACAGAGGCTATCCGCGGCTCGACGCCCGCGAGGCCCGCGCCCATATGGAAAGCCTTCCCGCCACACTACCTGCCCCCGACGTCATCCCCGACTCGGCGACCGACATCACGGTGAGGCAGTTTCAGGGGCAGACCCTGCTCTCCTACTCCGTGGGCCACACCGACACTGTGATGAGCGCCGACTCAGCCGCCGTCAGGAAAGTGGATTTCAACACATGTGCCGCCGTGGCCCGCAGATGGGTCAACGCCCCCGTAAGCCGTGTCGACACTCTCCGCGAACGCCGGCAGTGGGTGCTCTATTCGCGCTACGAAAGACAGCTCCCCATCTACCGCTTCCATTTCGACGACGACCACGCCACACAGCTGTATCTGGCGTCGAAAACCGCCGAGCCCCTGCAGCTCACCGACCGCTCCTCGCGCTTCTGGGCATGGATGGGCGCCATACCCCACAAGCTATATTTCCCCTGCATACGCAAGGATGTCGATACCTGGAAATTCTGGATTACCCTCGGCGCCTCCCTCTGCCTGCTCGCCTCCCTGACGGGAGTATATGCGGGCATCTACGTATGGCGGAAGCATAAGCGGGCTTCCGGAAGATGGAGCAATCCCTTCAGGGAGAAATGGCTTCGCTGGCATTTCGCCATCGGCATGGTCTTCGCCATTCCACTCGTGGCATGGAGCGTAAGCGGCATCTTCTCCATGCAGAGGGTGCCGAAATGGCTGGTGCCGATGGAAGGAGACTACTTCTTCGACTACTCCACGATGTGGGGCAAAGGCACCGTGCCCCTCGCCGACTACATGCTCGATTACCGCACCCTCTCCAGCACATATCCCGACCTCAAGCAGGTGGAATGGGGCCGCTACGGCGGCATTCCGGTCTACACGGTGACGTCAGGAGACAGCGAGACACTTGTCGACGCCTCCGGGCCTCATCCGAAAGAACTCGTGATACCGGAGTCGGAAGTGCTCGCAGGAATGAGACGCCTCCACGGCGACAAGGCCGACATCAGGATCGAGACACTCGACCACTACGACAACCTCTATTATTCCGTAGACGGCGACAGTCCGCTGCCGGTCTACAGGGTGACGGTGGCCAACGCCGACCGCGACCTCTATTATGTGGATCCACGCTCAGGCCACGTGACGTATCTCAACACCAACAAGATATGGCGGAAGTTCCTCTTCAGCGGAATCCACTACCTCAACCTGCGCTGCTTCGCCGGCCACGAGACGATATGGCATGTGTGCATATGGCTCGTGTGCGTGACAGGCGCGGCGTTCTGCATCGATTCCGTATGGCTCGGCGTGAGATATATCAGGCGCAAACTGACACGAAAATCCAAACATTGACATCATGAGACACATATTGTTACTGACAGCCCTTCTCGGGCTGATGCTGACGGGATGTGGCGGCAACGCCACATCCCGCAGCGGGTCAGCTGTCACGACGTCGGCCGACTCGCTATCAACCGTGAAACCGAAATACGCCAAAGGGTTCCACATAACATACACCGATGACGGGACAGTGCTCCTTGATATCGGCGACCCGGAGAACGTGCAGGGGGAGACATTCCATTTCGCGCTTGTGGAGCGTGAGGGGGACAAGGCCCCGGCCGGATACACACCGCTGAAAGTCCCGGTGGATAGGGCAATCTGCATGACTTCCCTCCAGCTTTCCAACTTCATAAAGCTCGGGCAGACGAAAAAGGTGGTCGGAATCACGAGCACGCGCCATCTCCACAATGCTGTCATGAATGAGCAGCTGAATAACGGCATGACCCATAAGATCGGCATAGAAGGAAACTTCGACAACGAGGTGATCATGGCCCTCGACCCGGACGTGATCCTCATCTCTCCCTTCAAGCGCGGCGGCTACGAGGCGATCAGGAATGTCGACATACCGATGGTGCCCCACCTCGGCTACAAGGAGCTGACGCCACTCGGGCAGGCCGAGTGGATCAAGGTGACCGGGCTTCTCACAGGCTATGCAAAGGAGGCCAACGAGCTCTTCAGCGGCATCGAGCGGCGCTACAACAGACTCAAGGCCATGACCGACACGGTGAAGAGCCGTCCGAAAGTGTTCAGCGGCGAGATGCGCGGCGGCAACTGGTATGCCGTGGGGGGCGACAGCTTTCTGGCACAACTCTTCCGTGACGCCGGCGGAGACTACTTCCTCAAGGACAACAGGGAGTCGGGAGGCGTGACGCTCGACTACGAGACCGTCTACACCAACGCTGCCGACGCCGACTACTGGCGCATCGTAAACAGCTACGAGGGAGACTTCGACTACGAGGCGCTCAGATCGCTCGACTCCCGCTATACCGACTTCAAGGCATGGAAAGACCACGGCGTGATCTACTGCAACATGAAGGAGGTGCCCTTCTACGAGAGCATGCCGGTTGAGCCCGAGGTGGTGCTCGCCGACTTCATCCACGTGTTTCATCCGGCCCTTCTCCCCGACCACAGGCCGGTCTATTACCACCTGATGAAATGACAAGGCCCACCACACGCCTATGGCTCACTGTGATAGGCGTCTCCATACTCATATTCTTCATCCTCAACCTGCTTCTGGGCTACGTGAGGATACCTCTCGGGTCGATAGTGGATATACTCACAGGCGGCAGCGGAGAGAGGGAGATATGGCGCAACATAGTGCTGAAGTCGAGGGTGCCGCAGGCGCTGACAGCCGTCATGGCGGGAGCCGGCCTGGCCGTGAGCGGCCTGCTGATGCAGACCGTATTCCACAACCCGCTCGCGGGACCGTCGGTGCTCGGCATCAGCAGCGGGGCAAGCCTCGGAGTGGCGTTCGTGGTGCTTCTCTCGGGGAGCATCGGAGGCGTCGCCCTGAGCAAGCTCGGCGTGGTGGGCGAAGTCACAATCACGCTCTCGGCCGTGGCGGGCTCGCTGCTGGTGATGGCCCTGATAGCGTTTGTGTCGCAGAAAGTGAAGGGCAACGTCACGTTGCTGGTAATGGGCGTTATGATCGGCTATATAGCCAACGCCATCATCGGGGTGCTGAAATTCTTCAGCGCCGAGGAGGACATAAGGGCCTACGTGATATGGGGTCTCGGGAGCTTCGCAAGGGTCTCCGGCGGTCAGACCACTGTATTCGTGGTGCTCATGCTCCTGCTTCTTCCTCTTTCCTTCCTGCTCATAAAGACCCTCAACCTGATGCTTCTCGGCGACTCCTATGCCAGGAACCTCGGCCTGAACATCAAGAGAGCGCGTCTGCTTGTAATCTCATGCGCCGGAGTGCTGGTGGCGGTGGTCACGGCCTATTGCGGGCCGATAGTGTTCCTGGGGCTTGCCGTGCCGCATATCTGCCGCGGCATCTTCCACACCTCCAACCACGCCGTGCTGCTGCCGGCTTCCCTGCTGACCGGGGCATCGCTGGCCCTTGTATGCAACCTGATAGCCCGCATGCCGGGCTTCGAGGGGGCATTGCCGGTCAACTCGGTCACGGCTCTTGTCGGTGCTCCGGTCGTGATCTGGGTCCTCTTCCACAAGCGCAGGAGCCAGGGGTGAAGGGTGAAGAGTGAAGAGTCAAGATTCAAGAGTCAAGATTCAAGATCCAAGATTCAAGAGTCGTGAAGGGTCAAGAGTGAAGAGTCAAGAGTTAAGAATCAAGGGCATAGCGGAGGTGGAGGGAGTCGTCGATGAGAATCAGGATCAGTGGAGTGGCGGGCAGGAGCCTTCTGCAATGCTCACGGCAGAGGCGCAGCAGGGCCGGAAAAAATCTGTCGGCGTCTGCCTCATCGCTGTCCCATAACTCTCTTGCAAGAGCCATGCGGCGGATGATTCCTATCATGGCTGATGAACAACCGGCCTCCAGGGCAACCCGACACAGGAATTCCCGGTTGAAGGTCACCTTGTGGCTGTGGGTGTCGAGATTACCCTCTGCCAGCTTCACCGCCTTGCCCACCATCAAGCCAAGCGCCACACCGTCGAGATCGAACTCCGATGCCGTCGCCACGGTGTCGCCCACGGCATTGCCGTAATGGATGAAAGCAGCGTCAGGCAGTGCGGGAAAGGCCTTCCTCACCGCCTTCTCGCTTCTTGCCCCGGAGTTGAGCACGAGCATGCGGCATCCCGTAGCAACAGCCACCTCCATCTCCCGCCGTATCGACCCCATGAAAGCCTCATGGGAAAAGGGCATCACAACGCCGGAAGTCCCTATTATGGATATGCCTCCGATGACACCTACCCGGGGGTTGAAGGTTTTTCCGGCTATCGACTCACCATCGGTCACGCTTATCGTCACATCGCATCCCTCCGGACAGAGAGGCATGAGCTCCGCGGTCATCATCCTCCTCGGCACCGGGTTGACCGCCGGCTCACCGACCTCCAGGCCGAGGCCGGGCAATGTCACTACGCCTACCCCTTCTCCCCTCAGGAAACGAATGATGCCCTTGCCGTTTATCCTCACTGTGGCCGTGATTCTGCAACCATCGGTCACATCGGGGTCATCGCCGGCATCCTTCACAACCGTCGCGCTCGCGGTTGCGACACCGACTTCACACTCTTCCATCCGGAATCGAAACACCTCTCCGCCGGGCAATGATATCGCCACTTCCTCGCAAGACTCTCCTTCGAGCAGCGATATCAGCGCCCCCTTGGCAGCGGCCGTAGCGCATGAGCCGGTAGTGAAGCCGCTGCGTAATTTATAGAATCCGGGCACGAGACGCTCCACGGCCTTGCGCAGACCTACCGGGCCTTCCACCTTAATGAAGTCCTCTGACATTTCCGGACGCTCCACCACATAGACCTTCACGCCTGCCTCAAGAGCCTCCGATACCTTCCTTACGAAGCCTCCCGACTCACCGCTCTCCTTGGTGAGCACGGCATCAGGCGCTATTTCCTCAAGACACTTTCGTATGTCGCCGTCATCCTTATAATAGACAAGCCGGGAAACGGGAAATCCCTTTTCTTCCGCCAGGATCCTCGACTCCCGACGGTCAAGGATCCTGAACCATGTCGGCGTCTCCCTCCAGAATGGAGAAAGCTTCCCGATGGTCTGCACTCCGGTGAGAGCCAGAAGCCGTGAGACACCGTCGCGCCTCATCCTGCCGATGGCGTCGCCAAAGCCGGCACACCACACGCACCGCGGGTCGCGGGGGGGATAGCGTCGCTCATACCTCACCACCGGAACACCGAGCTCCCTCGACGCCTCCGAGATATTGGCATGAAGCGACTCCGCAAAGGGATGGGCCGCATCCACGATCAACCGGATGCCCCGGACGCGGCAGAACTCCACAATCCCCTCCCGGTCGAGACCGCCGCTTACCGCCGTGCCGTTGGCGAGAACGAGCTGCTGTAGGCCGTCTCGCGTGGAATAGAAGAACGGAGCGCCGGCCTTGTCGAGGACAGATGCCGCGAGACGCCCTTCGGTGGTGCCTCCGAATATCAGTATCATTGACGGAAAAGATGCTTGAAATCGCTTGAATACAGCCGGGAGAGCCCCTCGCGGTTGTCGATGGCGTCGCCCACCACAAGGAGGGTGGTGAGGGTGAGGTTGTTGTCGCGCACTATCTTCGCGAGGTCGCGGAGCACCCCCCGGTAGATTTTCTGCTCCTTCCACGTGAGCTTGTAGCATGCGGCCACAGGTGTCTCGGGCGGATAGGCTTCGAGAAGCTCCCGCTGCACATCCTCCACTATCGCGGCGCTGAGATAGATGCACATCGTGGACTGCGAGCGGGCCAGAAGATGGAGCTTCTCCTTCTCGGGCATGGGGGTACGCCCCTCGCCTCGCGTGAGGATGATGGTCTGCACCCGCTCCGGGATAGTGAACTGCGAGCGCAGCTCCGCAGCCGCCGCCTGAAACGAGGAGATGCCGGGAGTGATATGGTAAGACATGCCGTAGCGGTCGAAATACGCCATCTGCTCCTGGATCGCCCCGTATATGCAGGGGTCGCCCGTGTGGAGACGCACCACGAGGAGACCACGGTCGTAGAACTTCTTCATCAGCGCGAACTGCTCTTCGACATCCATGGAGGCGGAGCTCCTCACCACACATCCCGCCTTGGCATAATGCGTAAGCTCCACCGGCACCAGGCTTCCGGCGTAGAGGATAAGGTCGGCCGAAGAGAGGAACCTCTTTCCGCGCACCGACACGAGCTCGGGATCGCCGGGGCCGGCGCCCACAATCTCTATACGGCCGCCCCGACAGGCATCCGCATCCATCGCCACGGCAAAGGTGAAATCATTCCCCTCTCCCAGACAACCCTTGCTCTTCTCAATAAGCAACGGACCTTCTCCGGCAGCCTTTATCGCAGCGCTCTCGGCAACTCCGGCCACTCCGGTGACCTCCCTGACCTTTTCGGAGGGATTGGCGACAGCCACCTCCGACAGCTGCCAGGGCGCGTAGATCTCCACTTCGCCATCACTGAAACGGCGCGACAGCTCCGCCACGAGAGGCTCGTCTTTCTTCAGCTCTATCGTGGCCACTGTCCTGACGCAGAGTGGCGAGAGACCCTTATCAACCATCCTCGACTCGATATATCCGGCTATTCCCTCCGGATCGCACTGTCGGCGACACCCTATACCCAAAGCAAGCACTTTAGGCCGATAATAAAGCACCGGCACATCCACGTCGTAAGTCCTCGGGCCCACCACAATAAGAAGACGGCAGTTTTCCGGAAGCGCTTTCGGATCCTTCACCATCGTGACATTCGGAGGCAGCGTGCTTTCCATCCAGAGGGTGCCCCGGTCTCTGACATCGAGCAGCAGGCCCACCTGATTGCCGTTCACGAAAGAGAAGATGGCTTCGTTCATCCCATCGCGCGATATATCGGCTGTCCAGCCGAAACGGCCGGCAAGGGTGTCGAGGGCCCATAACCCGGCGTTGTCGCTCTGGGTGGTGACCACCGGCTCCGCACCTATGATGCAGGCCACACGCCGCGCAAGCTCGTTGGCACCCCCTACATGACCCGAAAGCACGGGGATGGCATAGCGGCCGGAAGTGTCGACACACACCACCGCCGGGTCGCTGTATTTATCATTGACGAGCGGCGCAATCGCCCTGACGCAGATCCCGAGGGCTCCGATGAATATCACGGCTTTCGCCCCATCGATGCCCACACCCTTGCGGTGGAGACGTATACGGCTGTCGCCGAGCTCTCCGGCGATAACCGAAGCGAGCTTCATGCCCTCGGCGTTGACCGCCACTATAAGGTAAGACTTGTCCATTTCGGTTTTATTGCTTTGATTACTGTGATGGGATTATGGTCATCGACGGCTATGAGATGGCGCTCCTCGATATGCATGCCGGCGCTTTCAGCGGCGCTCGCAAATGCCATCAGACTCTCCTGACTGACTGAATTGAAAACCACGGTGCATCCCGGAAGGGCGTATTCGGCGACTTTGGCCACCATCTCCTCCAGACGGCCGCCGTGGCCGCCGATGAAGACCGCGTCGGGATGCGGCCACCGCGAGAGGTCGAGCTTCATGAAATCGCCGGTGACGGACGTGATGCCTGGTGCTCCGAAGCGGCGCGAGTTCGTCTCCATGAGCGCCACACCTTCGGCACGCCTCTCGAAAGCCACGATGTCAAGATGCGGGAAACGCAGCCGCGCCTCGATGGATACGGAACCGGTGCAGAAGCCGATGTCCCACATCACGTGTTTTTTATGCAGGTCAAGCATAGAAAGCGAAAGCAGACGTATGGGCATCTTAGTGATCATATTCCTGCGCCCTTCGAGATGCTCGAAATCCTCCTCCGGAATGCCCAACGGACGCCGGGTAGGTTTTGCTGCCTCGAGCACCAGGCAGTTCGGCATCTCGAAATCGCACTCTGTGGCTTCGATGAGCGTCATCTTCCTCACTCTTTCCTTCTCCTCGTTGCCGAGATTCTCGCCCACGGTCATGTCATAGGAGATGTAGCCATAGTCGATGAGTCGCCGGGCCACGGCGGCCGGCGTCTTCTTTCTGTCGGTGAGCACACCGATGGGTGAGGCCCCGGCGATAAGAGCCGAGTCAAGACGCTTCCAGTCGCGTCCGGTAAGCGTCACGCACACCATATCGTGATACGCGAGACCGATACGGTGGCAGAGCGTCTGGATGCTGTTGAACGAAGGCCACACCTCGATTCCGGCATCCGGAAACTCGCGCTTCAATGTGGAGGCGAAGCCGCTGAATAGTGGATCGCCGGAAGCGAACACCACAACCTCATCATAATCCTCATATTGACGCAGCGTCTTCCTGACCGGCACTCCCAGCTCGATCCAGCATGCGTCGGCAGGAAGCATCCGCTCCACGATGTCGTGGTGACGCCGCCCGCCGGAGAAAACCTTTCCGTTGGCCACGATGTCGGCCACCCGGGAATCGAACCGTTGGTCACGGCTGTCGCTCAAGCCTATGACTACAAACCGCCTACACATCTCTGCCGGGCTTTAGCGCCGCCGCATCAGGCCAGCAGAGTATGGAGTTGACGAGGGTGGCCGCGAGATTGCTGCCACCCTTGCGCCCCTCGACGATGATTTTCGGTATCGACGTGAATGGCTTCACGCCATGCTTGCTCTCGCAGACGTGTACGAATCCCACCGGAGCGGCTATTATGCCGCAAGGACGCGCCTTGCCGAGACGTATCAGCCGGCTGAGCTCCATGAGGGCCGTGGGGGCGTTGCCGAAGACGTAGAGTGCCTCCGGATGTGCTTCCACGGCGCGGCGTATGGCCTCCTGCGTGCGCGTGATGCCCTCGGCCGCGGCCTGCTCCGCCACACCCTCGCGGTTGAGATAGCACTCCACCTTCACCCCGAGGCGCTCGAGAGCGCCCTTGCGTATGCCGGCAGCGGCCATCGTAACGTCGGTTATAATCGTGCGGTCGCCATCCCCGGTGAGTGCAGCGTAGATTTTCTCTACGGCGCCCTCGTCGACCTTGAGGATCCTCTCCATATCGAAGTCTGCGGTGGTGTGTATGGCATGGAGCAGCGGCCATTTCAGGCCCAGCGGGATATCCCTGAGCGAGAGTTCCTTCTCGATTGTTTGGAAACTTCTGGCCATGATGTCGCGCCCTATGGTACCGCTGTCGCTCTCGGAGCCGCTGTAATATCCCCTCGGGGTCACGAAGCGGCCGCATGATGTAAACGAGGAGGAATTGCCGATGATCACCACCGTAAACATGTCGATATCGTCTGGATTGAAGCTTCCGAGTGTGGTGACCACAGCCGTCTCTCCGTCGCGTCCTGCCTGCCTAACGTAACCCACCGGAGTGTCGGCCGGGCGGCATTCGAGGAAAATCTCCCGGAGCCGGTGGAGCTGCCAGTAGCGTCCATGGCTCCGGGGATTGTAGACGGCGGTGACGAAGTCGGCATCTGCAGCCGCCCTGATGCGCTTCTCTATCACAGCCCAGGGCGTGAGCAGGTCGCTGAGTGAGATCACGCAGAAGTCATGGCCCACAGGCGCTCCGAGAAGGGCGGCCGCCTTCTGGAAGGCGCTGATGCCTGGAATCCCCTCCACATCGACAGCGCTCCCGCTGCGGCAGGCCATCTCGAGGGCCAGAGGCGCCATGCCGTAGATGCCGGCATCGCCGGAGCTGATCACACACACATCCCGGCCTCCGGCTGCTATGGCGAAGGCCTTTTCCAGACGGTCCACTTCCTGATGCATGCCGGTAGTGTAGAGCTCCGCATCGGGAGCGAGAAATCCCTTCACAAAGGGAAGATAATAACTGTAGCCCACAAGGGCGCGGCAGCGCCTCAAGGCGTCGACGGCAGCCAAAGTCATGTCGCCCTCGCTGCCCGGTCCTATTCCTATAATCGTGATCTTACTCATTTCCAATATGTTTTTATGGCGTCGTCACTTATGATGCCTACGGCAGACCCTGACGGAGAGCACCGTGCCCGTGACGGTAATTACGAGTCCTCCGAGAAGCACCACCCACATGAATATCTGATGAAGCCACTCCACGCGGTTGAGTCCGGGAATATCCATGGTGTGGAGGAAGCGGTAGCATATGGCCTGCGCCTTTCCCTTGGCGTCAAACACACGGAAAAAGCCGCGGTCGTTCCAATACACGGTAAAATGCTTCGTGACGGCCCTGTAGCCATCGACCGGGGCATGATAGAATATATCGTCGCCGACCCGCGTGATGCCGGTCACCTTCTCGCCGGTGGTCCTCTCCACCACGGGCCTCATGGCATCCGGAGAGAAATCAAGGGTCCGGCAGCGGTTGGTCGCTGTAATTCTGGTCTCCTCCCCGGCGCGTGTCTCGATCATCTTCACAGGACTTGCCGTGATCCGCGCGGACGACATCCTGGCCGGAAGCATCGTGAGGTCTACGTCGGCCTTCACGACCATCTCCTTCCCTTCGGGCATCGCGGCCGGCTTGATGAGCCAGTCGGGAATCTTCGCCAGACTCATCATTCCGCTGAAGATGAAGGCGAGCATGAAGAGGCCGAACACGAGCCCCCACGAATAGTGGAGCTGCCACCAGCGGTTTTTAAACACATGCATGGAGCGCCGCTTCAACACGAAACGCACGGCGACCACCAGTCCGAATATCACGGAGATGGTGGAAAGCCCCGACATCCATATCACCACATCACGCCATAGACCCACATCACGACGGATCGGGGTGATGTAGACATAATGGGGCAGCGCTCCCAACCATGCCCAGGCGCGTCCCACACGGGTATTGCGCCCTACCACCTCGCCGGTCTTCGACGAGACGTAGGTGTAGGAGTCGTCGGCGCCGACCACACGGTAGATCGGGAGGTGCGGCATCAGCTGGTTGAAGGGAATCCACTTGTCGATGTCGGCGAGGGGATCCACGCGGGCCACCTGAGTCCTGAAGGAGGAGGCGATGTCACGCAGATCGCCGGATGTGGGCGTGAAGGCGCCGTAGGTCTCGTCGCCTGCCTTCACAAGAGGTTTCTTCCCCGAAAAGAATATCCTGCATGTGGAGAAGGTGTCGGGCACTTCTTTCCAGACCTCCGAGAGGGAGGCGAGGCTCACCTCCTCCACCGGGGTGGTGGACGGGGTGAGCCTCGGGAACTGATGGTAGAGCATCACTATGCCCGACACATACCACATGATGAACATAACAGCCAGTGGGATACCAAACCATTTGTGACACTTATAAATGAAGCTGAATATCTTTTTCATCATGAATGTGGATATTTGGGTATCAGAATGAATAGCCTACCGACACCTTCCAGTTGATGTCCTTGCCCGGGATCATCTGGTTGCCGAGGCACGAGACGTTGTAGTGGCGGTTGAAGAGGTTGTTGACCGAAGCCATGAACTCCACCCCGCTGTGCATGGTGTAGCGCAGGGAAAGGTCAGTGAGGAAATAGGAGTCGAGCTTTATGCCGTTGGCGAGGTTGGTGTAGACCGCATCCTGATAGGTCATCGAGAGGGCAGCGCCCAGACCGCGCAGCGGACCGCGCGACACCTCGTAGTCTCCCGTGAAGAAGAACTGGTTCTTGGGGATGTAAGTATACTGGTTGCCCCGGTCGGTGTTGACCTGCACGAAATCATTTCTGGAAATCTTTCCAACCTTCGCGTTGGTGAAGGCGTATCCCGCGCCTAACATGAAGTCGAGTATCTTGTAGCTGACGTCGATGTCGAAACCCTCGGAGTGCATGTTGCCCACCTGGCCGCGTATTGTCTTGGTGATGCCGTCCTCCTCCACAGTGCCAAGCGATGTCACCACGTTCTGCTTGTGGATATAGAAATACGCGCCGTTGAAGGTCAGGCCGTTCCATTCGAGCTTGACGCCGCCTTCCACCTGATAGCCCTTCTCGGGGGAGAACACCTCGCCGCCGTCTTCAGGATAGTATCGCTGCCCGTCGCGGTCGATGTAGATGGTATTGTCGGTATAGACCGTATTGTTGGGCTTGAAGAAAGAGCCGATGGATGCATAGATGGAGAGAGGCTCCACAGGTACGTAGACGGCTCCGGCACGTCCGGAGAGGGCGTTGTTGACGATGGAGCTGTAGTCCGACGAAGCCGGCTTGGCATAGTGGCGGTCGCCGTTCTCGAGATTCACGCGGACAGAGCGGTATTTATAATAATCGTAGCGGCCGGAGAGCATGAACTTGAACTGCCTGCATACATCCACCACATCGGAGAGATAGACGCCCTGGTTGAGACGGTCGGAGATTGTCACCCTCGACATCATGGCCGTCATGGTGCCGTCAGACACCGGTGCATACACGGGGATGCGGGAGTCTGCTCCGGGGCCCGAGAATATGCCGCCGCCAAACGAGGGACGGTGTAGATAATTGACGGAATAACCGAGCAGATAATTGTGCTTCACCTTGCCGGTATAGATGTCGCCGGTGAGTTCCAGCTGATTGGAGTAGCCGTAGGATACGTGGTTGAAGGCAAGCGGAGATGAGTTGGTGAGGGTGTCGAGACAGATGTACGTCTTCACTCCGTTGCGCTCGTAGTAGTGGGGATAGATGGGGTCGGGGCTGGTGAGATAGCTCATCGACTCGGTCGACTGATAGTTGATGTTGTCGTAGCGGAACATCGCGATATCCCTGAGCCTGAAGGCATCGCTGAAGACGTGCTCGTAGCGGAGCTGGATATCCTGGGTGCGGTTGTTGAGGAAGTCCGACTCATTGTTGTATCTCGCCTTGCGGTTGAGGCCCGGCAGCTGCTCAAACTGGTGGAGGTAAAGCGAGCCGTTGGCGTTGTAGATGTCGTAGGGCATCAGCGTGGGCAGACCGGTGTCCGTGCCGTAGCGGTCGTTGGCGAAATTGTAGGTGAGCTGGAGATAGTCTGACTTGGTAAACCATCCGGAGACTGTGCCGTAGAACGAGAATCTACGCTCCATGTTGTCGCGCCAGCCTGTGGAGTTGGAGACGTTGAGCGACGCGTAGTAGTTGAAGGGTCCGGCGAACTTGCCCGACATTCCCATGAAGGCGCCGCGTCCGTGCCACGAGCTGAGGCTCAGGCGCGTGCGGAGATGTCTTTCCGCGGTAGGCTGCATGCGGGTGATGTTGATCACTCCTCCCACCACCGACTGGCCGTAGAGTGCGGAGGCGGGGCCGCGCAGCAGCTCGATGCGCGCCACGTTGGAGAGGTCGTGCATAGGCATGGAGGTGATGAACGAGCGCTGGTCGGCCACTCCGTCGGTGGAGACGAGTTGGTTGGAGAAGCCTCTGATGTAAAACTCCTGGAAACCGCCGTAGGTGGTGCGGTTTTTCACCGACGGCAGAAACCGCATGGCACTCGATATGTCTTCGATGCCTCGGTTGTCGAGCGTCGTACGCTCCACTGCCGTCACATTGACAGGGAGATATCTCTCGTCGATGTCAAACGGGAGCAGGGAGATGCTTCGCTGCTTGAAAGCGATTACGTCAACCTCATGGAGGCGGGTCACACTATCTGATTTCTCGCCGTAGGAATCAGCGTCGCCGGCATATGCGGCGACAGGCGAGAGGACTACGCTCAATAAGGCAGCCCTGAAAAGAAAATCTGTCATAATGTTATTAATAAAACTTCAATGAAACCATTCAACGAGTGATTGGGTCAACCCGGAAGATAATATCAATATTCGCATCGGCAGGTTTCCTGACTTTGCCCCGTGTCGGCTCGCCTTCCCACGGCGCGGAGGCCGCAGTGACTTAGCTATGAGCCGGACGTTTGGTGTGGGCATTACAGTAGCGGGTACTGCTCCGGACTCTCACCGGATTCCCTTGGATGCCCTCCGGCATCCTTCCAAATGCGCCGCAAAATTAATAAACTATTTTTAACTTTCCAATTAAATTAGTAGTTTTGCACCGCCAAATCTTTCACCAGCAATATCTATCTGACTATGAATCATGGTTTCCTGATTGCGGCAGCCTCGTCAGGAAGCGGCAAGACCACCCTCTCGCTCGGTCTGATGCGCGCACTGCGACGCCGTGGCCACCGGGTGCAGCCCTTCAAATGCGGGCCCGACTATATCGACACATGGTTCCACCGACTTGCAACGGGACGCGAATCGGTGAACCTCGACCTCTATATGTCGTCGCCGCAACACATAAAGGGTCTTGCCGCCCGCTATGGGAAAGAGGCCGACATCTGCGTGGCGGAAGGGGTCATGGGTCTTTTCGACGGCTTCTCCCGCCGGGAAGGGAGCAGCGCCGATGTCGCCAGGAGACTGGGTTTGCCCGTAATCCTGCTTGTCAACGCCGCCTCGACTTCCTATTCTGTGGCGGCCACCATATACGGCTTCAGCCGTTTCGACCCCGGGGTAAGGGTTGCGGGAGTGATATTCAACAGGGTGGCCTCCCCCACCCACTACGCTTCCCTCCGCGATGCCTGCGCCGACGCCGGGGTGGAATGTCTCGGCTATCTGCGCCGCGACAGCGCCCTGACAGTGCCCTCGCGCCATCTCGGACTCTCGATGGGAGAGGCCGGTGAAATCGATGGTTTCATCAATCACGCGGCCGACGCTGTGGAGGATGGGGTGGATATCGACCGCCTGCTCGGCATCACGGCAGGAATCTCCTTCCCCTCCACCGGGAGCCCCGGTGCTGCCCGACAGGAGATATCGCCCTCCGCATGCCGGGTGGCCGTGGCCCGCGACAGCGCCTTCAATTTCATCTACCGCGCCAACATCGACAGTCTGCGTGACGCGGGCTGCGCCGTCACGGAGTTCTCCCCCCTCGCCGACAGACGGTTGCCTGACGCCGATTTCGTATATCTGCCGGGAGGGTATCCGGAGCTATATGCCAGGCGCCTCTCTGAAAACGAGTCGATGAGACGCTCGATAGCCGAATATGTGGAGCGCGGAGGGAGGCTCTGGGCTGAATGCGGAGGATTGATCTACCTCTGCAAAGATATCGATGGAGCGCCGATGTGTGGCGTGTTTCCTCTCCGCTGCACGATGAATGATGCCCGGCTGACACTCGGATACCGCACTGTGGATTTCGGCTCCGGCAAGTCTCTCGGAGGGCATGAGTTCCACTATTCCCGGCTCCTCGATTCCGAGGCTATCCCTTCGGTGGCCACCCAGACCGATATCCGGGGAAGGGAAGTCGGCACTGCCGTCTACCGCCGCAATAACGCCCTCGCCTCCTACACCCACCTCTACTGGGCCGCAAATCCCGTTCAACTCCTCGACCTTTATTGAATCTCTCTTCGGCTATTCTCCCTTATAAATAAGACTGCGGCGGGGAAGCCAGTCAAGGCCTCCCCGCCGGAATCATCGATATCTACCTGTATGCGTATCAGTCGGGCACGTTGCCCTCGCCACGCCCGAGCAGCGAAGTGCCGGTGAGCCTGAACGAATACGGGAACTGCGGGTCGTTGCTCTCCACCTCGTCCCAGCCGTGGCTCATATAGGTGTTGGGCGAGCCCTGCACCACCAGGTAAAGGGCCTCCGTGCCCTCGGGCACCTTGAAACTCAGGGAGCCGTCGGCCTCTTTGCCCACGGCGCTGTAGGTGCGCCTGTCGCCGGAGATGGCCACGAAACCGTAGCGCCATCCCATGTTGTCGGCGCCCCCCGCGGCGTTGTAGTTTCTGGTGGTGCCCACGGAGGCACCGTCGCCGTTCACCATCACGCCCGGATCATCGGCGAGAAGGGGCGCTCCATAGCCGAGGCCATGGAAAGCGACGCCTATGGTCGAGATTCCCGTTTCAGGCATGTTGAGCTGTATCACGTTGAAGCCTGTCGCGCCCGGACAGCTGCCGTAAGCCACC
>USHH01000010.1 GCA_900554345.1 uncultured Bacteroidales bacterium
TCTGGCGATGCAGCACTACCATACTTTCAGCGACCGTCTGAAGGATTTCCCGGTGCGTGTGGAGTTCCTGAGCCGTGCCAAGAAACCGGCGGAAGTAAAGAAAATCCTCGCCGATCTGAAAGAGGGTAAGATCGACATTCTTATCGGCACGCATAAGATCATCGGCAAGCAGGTGCAGTTCAAGGATCTGGGACTGCTGGTCATCGACGAGGAGCAGAAATTCGGCGTCGTGATCGACGAACAGCACCGCTTCGGCGTTGCACAGCGCGCCGCGCTCTCCGCCAAGGGCGAAACGCCGCACGTGCTCGTCATGTCGGCCACGCCCATTCCAAGGACGTTGCAGTTCTCGCTGATGGGGGCTCGCGACTTGAGCAATCTGAACACTCCTCCGGCCAACCGCCAGCCCATCAACACTACGGTAACGCAGCTCAGCGACGAAATGCTGAAGGAGACCGTGGGTTTCGAGCTGAGCCGTAACGGGCAGGTGTTCTTCGTCACCAACCGTATCGAGAATCTCTTCGAGATCCAGGGCCGTCTCGAGCGTCTTTTGCCGGGGGTGCGCGTGGTCATCGCCCACGGACAGATGCCTCCGGAACGTATGGAGCAGGCGATCGTGGACTTCCAGAACATGGATTATGACGTTCTGCTATCCACAACGATCATCGAGAACGGAGTGGATATGCCGAATGTCAACACTATCTTGGTGAACAACGCCCATAAATTCGGGCTTAGCGAGCTGCATCAGTTGCGAGGTCGCGTGGGGCGCTCCTCGCGCAAGGCTTTCTGTTATCTTCTTGTTCCTCCGGGCGCGGCGTTGACGCCCGTGGCGCGCCGGCGCCTCCAGGCCATCGAGAGCTTCAGCGACCTCGGCGCCGGCATCCATATCGCCATGCAGGACCTCGACATACGCGGCGCCGGCAACCTTCTCGGCGCCGAGCAGAGCGGCTTCATCGCCGACCTCGGATACGAGGCATACCAGCGCATCCTGCGCGAGGCCGTCACCGAGCTGAAGACGGAGGAATTCGCCGACACCTTCACCGACGTCAACGGCGGCAAGGAGGAGGAATTCACCGCCGACTGCACGGTGGAGAGCGACCTCGAGCTGCGTCTTCCTCCCGACTACGTGCCGCAGGAGGGTGAGCGCATCAACCTCTACCGCGAGCTCGACAACATGGAGAGCGAGGAGGCCGTGGAGGGATTCAGGCAGCGTCTCCAGGACCGCTTCGGCGCCATCCCCGCGACAGCCGAGGAGCTGATACATGTCGTGCCCCTGCGGATGGCGGCCCGGCGCCTCGGCATAGAGCGCGTGGCGCTCAAGGGAGGCAAGATGCGCATCTTCTTCGTGGGCGACGACAACAAGGCCTACTACCAGAGCCAGGCGTTCGGACGCGTGCTCGGATATCTGCAGCGCAATCCGCAGCGCTGCGCCATCCGTGACGTGGGGGGGAAGCGTAGCTTCGTGATCTCCGATGTCGCGACAGTGAAGGAGGGCCTTGACGTGCTCCGCTCGATGGTGTGAACGCCTTGACTCCGGCCGGGTTGCAAATAAGGGGATTAGAGCGGCCAGACTGCAACTCTTTTGCAGTCACGGCGTATTCTTTAGCATAATTTAAACCGCTAAAGGAGCGTTTTTCAGCGTGAAAGATTAGGCAGAGGCGATAATTATCGTTAACTTTGCAATATAAATAAAGCAAATAGACAATGGCAAAGAAAAAATCAGCGACAAAGACGCCCGTCGGCAGGATCAGCGATGCCGATAAGAAGAAAGAGGCGTTGAAGATAGCGATGCAGCATATCGACAAGGATTTCGGCGCGGGCACCATCATGCGCCTCGGAGATGAGGCCGTGCAGGATGTGGAGGTGATCTCCACCGGCTCTATCGGACTCGACTACGCCCTTGGCGTGGGAGGCCTTCCCCGCGGCCGCGTCACGGAGATCTACGGCCCGGAGTCGTCGGGTAAGACCACCCTTGCCATCCACGTGATAGCCGAGGCCCAGAAGCAGGGGGGCATCTGCGCGATCATCGACGCGGAGCACGCCTTCGACCGCTTCTATGCCGAGAAGCTCGGCGTCGACGTCAACAACCTCTGGATCTCGCAGCCCGACAACGGCGAGCAGGCGCTCGACATCGCGGAGCAGCTCATCAACTCCGGCGCCATCGACGTGCTGGTGGTCGACTCCGTGGCCGCGCTGACGCCTAAGGCGGAGATCGAGGGCGAGATGGGGGAGAAGAGCATGGGTCTGCACGCCCGCCTGATGAGCCAGGCCATGAGAAAGCTCACGGGCACCATAGCCAAGACACGCACCTGCTGCATCTTCATCAACCAGATGCGCGAGAAGATCGGCATGATGTTCGGCAATCCCGAGACCACCACCGGCGGCAACGCCCTGAAGTTCTATGCTTCGGTCAGGATCGATATCCGTCCCTCCTCCTATATCAAGGACGGCGACACCGTGATCGGACGCCTCACGAAGGTGAAGGTGGTGAAAAACAAGGTGGCTCCCCCGTTCATGCGCGCGGAGTTCGACATGATGTTCGGCGAAGGCATATCGAAGGCCGGCGAGATTCTCGACCTGGCAGTGGAGCTGGGCATCGTGAAGAAGTCAGGAGCGTGGTTCAGCTACAACGGCTCGAAGCTGGGCCAGGGGCGTGACGCGGTTAAGAACGCGATACGCGACAACCAGGAGCTGGCCGAGGAGCTCAAGGGTCTCATCGTGGAGAAGATGGAGGCCATACGCAAGGAGAAGGGTGGCAAGGGCAACCCCTTCCTGCCGAGCAAGGACAGCAAGCGCAGCGACCTCGTCGATGACGACACGACGCGCGATGACGACGATGATGACGACGGCGAAGATCCCGGCGAGGGTGGCGAAGGGCGCGGCGACGACCTCTTCGGCGATGACTTCGACGTCGAGATCGACGAATGATAAAGACGGCAAAATATCGGGGGAAGCCATTTTGGCTTCCCCCGATATTTTGCTGGTTTATTTGTCGCGCATGAAGATGGCTATGGGAGTGCCGTGGAAATCCCATTTCTCACGGATCTTGTTCTCCAGGAATCGCCGGTAGGGCTCCTTGACCCACTGCGGCAGGTTGCAGAAGAAGACGAATGTGGGAATCACGGCGTCTTTGAGCATCGTGACGTATTTGATCTTCACGAACTTGCCTTTGTTGCTCGGCGGCGGCGTGAGCGCGATCTGCTCCAGCATGTAGGTGTTGAGCTGCGAGGTGGGGATGGTGCGGCGTCGGTTGTTGTAGACGTCGACTGCCGTCTCGAGCACCTTGAATATCCTCTGCTTGGTGAGCGCGGATGTGAAGAGCACCGGGAAATCGGTGAAGGGCGCGAACTTCCGGCGGATGGCGTCCTCGAAATGCTTCTGGGCCGTGACGCTCTTGTCTTCAACGAGGTCCCATTTGTTGACACACACCACGAGCCCCTTGCGGTTGCGCTGTATGAGGGAGAAGATGTTGGCGTCCTGGGCCTCGATGCCTCTCGTGGCGTCGATCATGAGGATGCAGACATCGCTGGCCTCGATTGCGCGGATCGAGCGAATCACGCTGTAGTATTCGATATCCTCGTTGACCTTCTGCTTCTTGCGTATGCCGGCGGTGTCGACGAGATAGAAGTCGAAGCCGAACTTGTTGTAGCGGTGGTAGATGGAGTCGCGGGTAGTGCCGGCGATGTCGGTGACGATATGGCGCTCCTCGCCGATGAAGGCGTTGATGAGCGACGACTTTCCGGCATTGGGACGCCCCACGATGGCGAATTTCGCCACATTCTCCTCGGTCTCCTCCTCCCTGTCGGGCTCTGGCATATCCTTCACCACTTCGTCGAGGAGCTCGCCGGTGCCGCTGCCGTTGACCGACGATACGCCGAAGGGATCGCCGAGGCCGAGGGAGTAGAACTCGGGGATGTTGAAGCGGGCGTCGCCCTTGTCATCCTTGTTGGCCACGAGGATCACGGGCTTGCGGGAGCGGCGCAGGATCTGTGCCACCTTGTCGTCGAGGTCGGTGACGCCGGTGGAGGCGTCGACCACGAAGAGGATGACGTCGGCCTCCTCGATGGCGATATTCACCTGCTTGTTGATTTCCTCCTCAAAGACATCGTCGCTGTTGACGACCCAGCCGCCGGTGTCGACGATGGAGAATTCCTGGCCGTTCCAGTCCACGAGGCCATACTGGCGGTCGCGGGTGGTGCCCGCGGTGTCGTCGACGATGGCGCGGCGCGTCTGGGTGAGGCGGTTGAAGAGGGTGGACTTGCCCACATTGGGGCGTCCGACGATAGCTACTAATCTGCCCATATCGGGATGTCTTGTTAAGATTGGGTTATTTATTCGATATAGCCGAAGGCGCGGAGCTTGTTCTCGCGGTTGCGCCAGTCTTTCTCGACCTTTACGAAGAGCTCGAGGAAAATCTTCTTCTGGAAGAATGTCTCGAGGTCATGGCGGGCCTCGATGCCGATCTTCTTGATTTTCTCACCCCCCTTGCCGATGATGATGCCTTTCTGGGAGTCGCGCTCCACATAGATGACTGCCATGATGTGGATCGCGCCCTCCTTCTCGTCAAACTTCTCGACGATGACCTCCGTGCTGTAGGGAATCTCCTTGTCGTAGTTGAGCAGGAGCTTCTCGCGTATGATCTCGGTGACGAAGAAGCGTGCGGGCTTGTCGGTGAGGGCGTCTTTCCCGAAGAAGGGGGGCGAGGGGGGAAGGAGCTCCACGATGCGGGCCTTGAGGTTGTCGACGTTGAAGTGTTCCCTGGCGCTGATGGGGAAAATCTCGGCGTTGGGGAGGCGTGTGCGCCACTGCTCGATGATCTTCTCGAGCTCGTCGTTGCCCTTGAGGAGGTCTACTTTGTTGATGACGAGCAGCACCGGCACCTTCTCGGCGGCCACCCGGTCGAGATATTCCTTGTTTTTCTCGGGATCCTCCACCACATCGGTGACGTAGAGGAGGATGTCGGCATCGGTGAGGGCGCCTTCGGAGAACTCGAGCATGGCGTCCTGTAGCTTGTATTTGGGCTTGAGCACACCTGGAGTGTCGCTGTAGACGATCTGGTATTCCGGGGTGTTGACGATGCCCATGATGCGGTGGCGGGTGGTCTGGGCCTTCTGGGTGATGATCGAGATGCGCTCGCCCACGAGGTCGTTCATCAGAGTGGACTTGCCTACATTGGGGTTGCCGACGATGTTGACGAAACCAGCCTTGTGCGGAGCGGCCGTCTGCGGAGTGGTATCTTTGTTTTCTTCCATGATTGCAGATAAAAAACGGGTTATATTGACTCACAGGGCTCCGAGGCGGCATGAGGCTTTACGGGCTGCCCTGTATAGATAAAACGCCGCAGTCGGCGGTGGGTTTATCGCGAGGGGAGGGAAGGGTAAAAAAAGGGGCCGACGGAAGTGGATATTCCATTGGCCCTTGCGAAGGGGAAAGCCCTGAGCGTCACTCCGGGTCGAAAGCCCAGATGAGATACATCGCGCCCCAGGTGAATCCGGCGCCGAAAGCCGTCATCATGATTTTGTCGCCCTTGTGGAGACGCCCCTTGAACTCGTCGAGACAGAGGGGAATCGAGGCGGCGGAGGTGTTGCCGTAGTGCTGGATATTGACGAGCACCTTCTCCTCGGGAATCCTGATCCGGCTGCTTACGGCCTCGATGATGCGGAGGTTTGCCTGATGGGGCACGAGCCAGTCGACGTCGTCGACCGAGAGGTTGTTTCGCTTCATCACGGAGAGGGTGGATGAGAGCATGTCGCGCACGGCATGCTTGTAGACCACCCTTCCTTCCTGATATACGTAGTGTTCGCGGTCTTTCACCGTCTGGAGGGAGGCGGGCTTCACGGAGCCGCCGGCCTTCATCACGAGGTGGGGCAGACCTACTCCGTCGACGTGGAATTCGCCGTCGATGATGCCTATGGGCTCATCGGTAGGCTCCACGAGCACAGCGGCTGCGGCGTCGCCGAAGAGGGGGCATGTGGCGCGGTCCTCGTAGTCGGTCATGCTGCTCATCTTCTCGGCGGCCACCACGATGATCTTCCTGTAGAGGCCGGAAGAGATGTAGGCCCTTGCGGCCTGGAGCGTGACGAGGAATCCGGCGCATGCGGCCTGGATGTCGTAGGCGTAAGCGTTGACGAGCCCGGAGTCGTGGGCGATGACGGACGCGGTGGAGGGGAACCTGTAGTCGGGGTTGGAAGTGGCGCAGATCAGCAGCTCCACCTCTTCCGGGTTGGTGCCGGTAGAAGCCAGAAGCCTGTCGACGGCCTTTGTGCCCATATATCCCGAGCCCTTGCCCTCCTCACGGAGGATCCTGCGTTGCTTGATGCCCACGCGGGTGGTGATCCACTCGTCGTTGGTGTCAACCATTTTTGAGAGCATCTCATTGTCGAGGATGTCGTCGGGAACGTATGAGGCGATGCCGCTTATCTTGGCGTTAAGCATGATAGAAACTAAAGATTAAAGTTGCAGAAATGCGCCGCAGTGGGAATGAAGCGAGAGGCTCGGGCGTCAGATGGCGGCCTTCTCGATGACGAGCTTGCCACGGTAGTAGCCGCATTCGCCACAAACGGTGTGATAGACGTGCCATGCGCCGCAGTTGGGGCAGATGGCGAGTGTGGGGATAAGAGCCTTGTCGTGGGTGCGACGTTTGGCGGTGCGGGTATGCGATTGTCTGCGTTTAGGATGTGCCATTGTTCTGTTTTATCTTTATAGTTGTTTTATTGAGTCGGTATCGGGAGGAGCGGGTCTATTCGTCGGAGTCGGCCTCGATTTCGGAATCCACCTCGTCGAGGGCCTCGTCGATGTCGTCGCCGGCGGCGGAGTGGTGTTTGTGGAGGGCGGCGGCCATAGCGCGGTTGCACTTGCCCATCGGATGGACGTGTCGCAGGGGGATTGTCAGCACGATGGTGTCATAGAGCATGTATGCCACATTGAGATATGAGTCGCTTTCCGGAATCACAAGCAGGTCGTCGGAGACATCGTCGTAACGGTCGCCGTATTTCACGGTGATGTGGTAGGTGGTGTCAACCTCGTGCGGCATGGGGTCGAGACAGCGGTCGCAGGGGATGGTGAGCATGCCCTTGCAGGTGAAGGTGCAGTCGTAGGCGTCGTTTTTCTTCACCAGGTCGAGATGCACCTTGACGTCGGCCGACAGCACATCGGGGTTCTCCATATTCTTGAAGAACTCCGAATCGACCACGAAATCCTGTTCGTGGCGCCCGTCGGGCAGAGAGGCCAGCTGGACCTTGTATTGTGTGAATTTTCCCACTTCCGAGAGAATAATTTAAATCAACAGGTACCTCCGAGGAGAATCGAACTCCTATCTAAAGTTTAGGAAACTTCTATTCTATCCGTTGAACTACAGAGGCGCGCACGCCCTGAATGGGCGATTTGTGGGTGCAAATTTACAGCTTTATTCCAATTTATGCAAATTTGGGTGGCTCAACTCATGAAAAATAGCCTAAAAGAATCCATTTTAAGGCTAAAAAAGGTTAAAATACCCCTTTTCAACGTAGCCGAAGGGTCTGGCCGGCCTTGTCGGGGATGTCTCTGTTGAGGGCGCGGAGCGTCTTCAGCTTCATGCCGAAGCGCTGGGAGATGGAGTGCATCGACTCGTCCTGACCGATGGTGGCCGAGGCTATCCCCTCGGGGGCCTCGTCGAGCTTCTCCTGGAGATAGACCTCCTCCCAGGGCCTGATCTCGCTGTCGTGTCGGGCGTCGTTGTATTTCATCAGCTTCCGGGCGTTGAGGCTGAACTCCTTCGCGATCGAGGCGTAGGTGTCGCCCGGAAGGGCCACCACATAGTGTAGCCCGCGGCTTCGCCTGATGGGATGGCTCCGGCGCAGCGTCTCCGCGATATATTCGGCTGTCTCCTCTATATGTCGCCCGGCCTCTGTGTCGAAGTTATAGAGGGAATAGCGCTCTATGATGGTGATGAGGCGGTCGGCGTAGTTGGGGTCGGTGGCGTAGCCGCATTTGCGAAGCGTGCGGGCCCAGGCGGTGTAGTCGGTGGGGTCGAGGCGGAAGAGGGGCTCGTAGCGCTGGCGCGTGAGGAATCGGGAATGGTCGGCATAGCTTTCGGCCGCGGAGTCGTAGACGCGGAAGCATTCGTCGGCCGCGTCGTCGTCGCGCAGCATGGTCTTGCCGCTCCATTCCTTATGGCATTTTATGCCGAAGTGGTTGTTGCCCTCGGTGGCGAGCGTGGAGCGTCCGGCGGAGCTCTCGAGCAGGCCCTGGGCAAGGGTGATGGATGCGGGGATGCCGTACTGGCGCTGCTGCTCCACGGCCATGCCGCTGTAGGTGGCTATATATTCCGAATATATATCGGCCGACGCGGTGGCGGGGAGAGATACTGCAAGCAGAAGGATTATTATAGTCGACAACATGGCTGCAAAATTAATAAAAAATCCTCAGATATGAATCACGATGTGTTAAGAGGCAGGCAATCCGGGAGGTCATCGGAAAGCGGCGATGCGGTCGAGCCAGAGGCGGGCAAGGTCGTGGAACGGTACTGTCAGCGCCGGATTGCCCGGCAGCGGAGCCACGAACCGACCGTTGAGCCTCACGGAGGCATATCGGGCGCCCGACGGAGTCTCGAGCGTGATTACCATCACGTTGGCGCCCAGCGGGCTGATGACCCAGCCGTGCCAGGCCGAGGCCACGTCGGCGGGGGCGAGATCCGGCAGGTCGCAGCCGGGAAGCCCCATGAGGGTGAGCAGCGGCCACATCGTCTCGGCATGTCCGAACCACAGCGACACCTCAGGCGCGTCGGGAGAGAGCATGGAGGCGAGCATTGCCTCGAGCAGCGGGGCGGCGCTGCGCGGAGCGATGGAGGAGTGGGAATTGGCTGTACGCGTAAGATACTGGCGTAGGTTGACGGCGTCGCGGCAGGCGGCATACTGCTCCTCGCTCATCCATCGGGTGGTGGGGGTGAGGGAACTGAAGGCCCTGAGCCCCTGAAGCACACCATATATATCGAGCGTGAGGGCGCGCAGGCGCGTGGAGTCGAGGGCTGAATGGCGTCCCACGAGCCGGAGCGCGGGGTCTACGGGCACCGTGGCCTCTACGAAATCGTCGTATGTCTTTTTCCATGGGCCATCGTCTATATACCGTCGGTAGTCCGGGTCGGCGGAGAAGAAACGCACCACGGAGCTGTATTGCTTACCTTCGGAGGTTGAGACCCGGCAGTCGGGGGAGGTGTCGGCCAGGGCGTGGCAGAACTCATACATGGTCATCACCACGCGCGGCACGTAGGAGGAGACGGCCGAAACGCGTCCTTTCGCTATGAGCTCCGGGCAGAGCGTGGCGAGCTGGCGTCCGAGACGCCGCTCCTCGTCGGCGCCCACGGCTGAGAGGGCGCCCCATTTCCCTTCGGAGAGTCGCTCCACGCTGTCGAGCAGCGATAGCATGGCTTCGCCGTCGGGAGTGAGGGAGTGAAGCTTCCTTTCGGCCTTGAGCACTCTCCTCACCGCGTCGGTCTTATGAGGGGAGGAGAGATAGCGGGCGCCGTGGCGGGCGGCATACGCTACCCTGACAGGACGCAGGGAGTCGGGCCATACGGGGAGGGTGTCGGCGGCGGAGAAGGTATAGGTCGACATCGAGCCGTCGAGGTCGGGAAGAAGGGCCCTGTAGGTTCTTGCGGGGCACGCGGCTGCTGCGAGGAGTGCGAGGAGGAGGGTGATGTGGAGTCTCATGTGCGGGATGGATTGAGAGATGGGTGGAATGATGCAATTACAACGCCGGTAGGGGTAGCGGGGTTTGGTCGGGGGTGTGGAGAGAGCGAGGCAATGGCGATTATCGGGAAAAATGTTGCTGATTCGGCGGTTTTGGATTATTTTTGCATCTCAAACCAAAACCGATAAGCTATGAATCTATTTGATCAGGTAAGCGAAGACATAAAGAAGGCGATGCTCGCGCGCCAGAAAGTGCGTCTCGAGGCTCTGCGCGGCATAAAGAAGGAGTTTCTCGAGGCCAAGACCGCCAAGGGTGCGGGAGGCGAGCTCAGCGACGAGACGGCGATCAAGATCCTGGTGAAGATGGTGAAGCAGCGCAAGGAGAGCGCGGCCATCTATACGGAGAACAACCGCCCGGAGCTTGCGCAGAGCGAGCTCGAGGAGGCAGCCGTGATAGAGGAATACCTTCCCAGGCAGCTGACACCCGAGGAGCTGAAGGAGCAGATCACGGCGATAGTGGCCGAGACAGGCGCCACCGGGCCGAAAGAGATGGGCAAGGTGATGGGCGTGGCCTCGAAGCGTCTCGCCGGCAAGGCTGAGGGAAAGGCCATCTCCGCCATGGTGAAAGAGGTGCTCGCCAGCCTTTGACCCGCCTGCATGGATCAGACCGGACGACACGACAACAGCTATAAGAGCATACTGAAGGGCGTCTCCATCTTCGGAGGCGTCCAGATTTTTCAGATACTTGTCAATCTGGTGCGCGGCAAGTTCGTGGCGATGTTTCTCGGCCCCGAGGGTATGGGAGTGTCGTCGCTTTTCGCCACCTCGTCGGTGACGTTGCAGCGCACGGCGTCGCTGGGCCTCAACCTCGCCATCGTGAAGGAGGCGGCGGAGAGCCGCGACTCCGTGGAGTGTCTCGGCGATGTGAGGCGTGTGGCGTCGGTGCTCGTCAATTTCACGGCCCTTCTCGGGGCGCTGGTGTGTGTGGCGGGAGCCTCGTGGCTGAGCCGGCTGTCGTTTGGCGACGACTCCTACCGGTGGCAGTTCATGCTGCTGGGCGTGGCGGTGTGGCTGTCGATATCGGGCGCCGGCAAGCTCTCGATGCTTCAGGGGCTGCACGAGGTGAAGCGCCTGAGCCGGGCCTCGATAGTGGGAGCCCTCGCGGGTCTGCTGGGTGGAGTTCCGCTTTATTATTTCTTCGGCAACGCCGGCATAGTGCCGGCCATGGTGGTGCTTGCCGGAACGATGTGGGCGTTCTATGCCATCCAGCTGAGGCGCAGCGTGGAGGGTAGGGCGCCACGCTTCTCGATGTCGGTGCATAAGCCGCTGGTGAGGAAGCTGCTTGCCCTGGGCATGGTGTTGATGGCCAGCGACCTGATAGGGAGCGGCTGCAATTATGCCCTCAACGTGTTTCTGCGCGGCTACGGCTCGCTCGATGCCGTGGGCCTCTATCAGGCGGCCAATTCGCTGACCGACCAATACACGGGGATGGTGTTCGCGGCCATGTCGCTCGACTATTTTCCCCGTCTTTCGGGGGTGGTCAATGACAATGCGGAGATGACGGCCGTGGTCAACCGTCAGTCGGAGATCATCGCGCTGGTGATGACGCCGCTGGTGGTGGTGTTCATAGCTCTGGCTCCGCTGGTGATCGACATATTGCTGACGGGGGAGTTCCGAAGCATACTCGAGCTGCTGCGCTGGATGAGCCTCGGAGTGCTGGTGAAGGCGTTCATGTTTCCGACAGGCTATATATCGTTTGCTAAAAACAACAAGACACTGTTTTTCTGGCTCGAGGGTGTGCTTGGCAATCTGATGACGCTCGGGCTGGGAATCGGCGGATATATGCTTTTCGGCCTTGTGGGGATGGGGTACGCGCTGATAGCCGACACGCTGCTGTGTCTCGCCATCTATCTGACCGTCAACGGGCGCCTGTATGCCTACCGCATGACGGGGCGTGTGGTGAGGGTCTATATCCTCGGTTTCGCGGTGGCTTCGGCGGCGGTGGCTTCGACATTCATAGAGTCATGGGGATGGTCGGTGTCGGCGCTTGCGGTGCTCGCGGTCGGCAGCGTTGCGGTGAGCGCTACGCGTCTGGTGAAGGTGCTGAGACGTTAGCTGGAGGTCATTAGCCGTTGCTTGGCGGATGTTGGTGAAAATTAAGGATTCAGACATTGAGGATTCAAAATAATTGTTGTATCTTTGTGGAATATAGTCTGTAAAACGCAAAAGCCATGGCCGACTTCATCAAATATCCGATAGGAATCCAGAGTTTTTCCGAGATTGTAGGCGGAAAATACCTTTATGTCGACAAGACGGAGTTTATATATAAGCTGGTGAATGAAGGTAAGTATTATTTTCTAAGCCGTCCCCGGCGGTTTGGAAAGAGCCTGCTGCTCTCGACCTTCGAGACTTTTTTTCAGGGAAAACGCGAGCTTTTCAAAGGACTCGCCATAGAGCGTCACGAGGATGTGGCGTGGCAGGAATATCCTGTGCTCCATCTCGATCTCAACGCCAAGGATTATACAAGAGACGATGAATCACTCTATGTCCAGATAGACAGCTATCTCCGGGAATGGGAAAAGGGATATGGCATAAAGACGGAAGAAAAGGCACTCGATACCAGGTTTCGCAATCTTATTCGGACGGTTTATGACGCTACCGGTCGTCAGGTTGTAGTGCTTATCGATGAGTACGACAAGCCGCTGCTCCAGAACCTCTCTAAAGATAGGAGCGAGCGGCGGGAACGATTCCGCGACATGCTGAAGGGATTCTACGGGGTGTTGAAGACCTGCGACCCGTATATCCGCTTCGCGTTCCTGACCGGCGTCACTAAGTTCGGCAAAGTGAGCGTCTTCTCCGATCTCAACAACCTTCGCGACATCACTCTGGAGCCTGAGTATAACTCCATCTGCGGCATTACGGAGTCGGAGCTGCTCACCGACATGCGCGAAGGCATAGAGGCGCTCGCCGAGCGGCAGAAACTGACGTTTGCCGAGACCTGCGAGAAACTTAAGCAGAACTACGACGGTTACCGCTTCTCGGAAGAGGAGGCTGAGGGAATCTATAATCCGTTCAGCCTTCTCAATGTGATGGCCTCGCGTCGGTTCGCTGAATATTGGTTCATGACAGGCACTCCGACGATGCTCGTGGAATTGCTTCGCGACCATCATGTAGAGTTGACCACGCTCGAAGGAGCGACACGCACCGAGAGTGAGTTGCTGGGAGTGGATCCGGCATTCAGCGATCCGGTTCCGCTCCTGTTCCAGAGTGGCTACCTCACGATAAAGAATGTAGAGAGGAAAGGTCGCAGGACAGTGTATCGTCTGGGCTTCCCGAATGAGGAGGTCGCCGACGGGTTCGCGGAGGCGTTATTCCCGTTCTACGTTAATCGTAATGAGAGCGCTGAAGGCACGCGGGTAGTCTCGGAGTGTGTCGAGTCTTTAGAAAAGGGAGACGTGGATGGGTTCATGACGATCCTGAAATCTCTTCTCGCAGGCATTCCGTACAGTGAGAGCGGAGAAAAGACGAAGGTTTATGAGGGGAGATTCCGGGATGTGATGTACATACTGTGTCGGCTTATGGGCATGAGTGTTCATTGCGAACTGCACACGAATATCGGACGTATCGACATGACAGTAGAGACCGAGCGGTACATATACATAATGGAGTTTAAGGTAGACCGGTCGCCTGAGGAAGCTCTTGCCCAGATAATAGAGAAGCATTATGCCGACCGATATCTGTCTGACAGTGGGGATAT
The DNA here is from genome assembly GCA_900554345.1 of uncultured Bacteroidales bacterium. Lineage (GTDB taxonomy): Bacteria > Bacteroidota > Bacteroidia > Bacteroidales > Muribaculaceae > Lepagella. Next base: position 13,420 of record USHH01000010.1, read on the forward strand.
TATTAAGGTCGGCGTGGAGTTCTCGTCTGCAGAGCGCAACATATCCAGATGGGTAGCAGAGGTCTGACTATTGAGTTCTGGCGATAACGAATAAGGGCCGCGTCTCCGGAGAGGCGCGGCCCTTTGTGGTTCATGTCTCGTTGATGTTCAGACGGTGATGAGTGTGTATTTGCGGGTGCCGATGCCGATTTTCTCGGCATGCTCGAGGCCGGCCTGCCAGTCGGTGTCAGGGTGGAGGAGGTGGAACTTGTCGGCTCCTTTGAGGTCTTCGTGCTCGTGGGCGTCATGGAGTTCGTTGTCGGTGAAGAGCACCGGAGCGGCGGTCACCATGTCGGCGCATGCCTGGTCGAGGGCCACGGGGTCGGTGGAGGCGAGGATTCCGAGGTCGGGCACCACGGCGGCGTCGTTGTGGTTCCAGCAGTCGCATTCAGGGCTGACGTTCATGATGAAGCTGACGTGGAAGTTGGGCTTCCCTTCGAGGATGGCCTTGGTGTATTCGGCGATCTTGCAGTTGAGGCGCTGCGAGGTGTCCCAGTCGGCGAGTACGGCTGCATCGTGCTGGCAGAGGGCCACGCACTGACCGCATCCCACGCATTTGGAGTAGTCGATCACTGCCTTGCGCTCCTGGTCGAGGTGTATGGCGTCGTGGGCGCAGTGGCGCACGCAGACGCCGCAGCCCACGCAGTGGTCGCGGTTGATCTTCGGCTGCGAGGCTCCGTGGAGCTCGAGCTTGCCGGGGACGCTTGCGCCCCCCATGCCGAGGTTCTTGAGCGCGCCTCCGAAACCGGCCTGCTCATGCCCCTTGAAGTGGGTGAGCGACACCACGACGTCGGCATCGGCGAGGGCCGCGCCGATTTTCGGGGCCTTGCAGTATTCGCCGTCGATCTCTATCTCGCGCTGGTCGGTGCCCTTGAGGCCGTCGGCGATGATCACCTGGCACTTCGCGGAGATGGGGTTGAAGCCGTTTTCCATGGCGCTTTGCAGATGGTCGACGGCATTGGCGCGGCGTCCGGAGTAGAGGGTGTTGCAGTCGGTGAGGAACGGCTTGCCGCCGAGGGCGCGCACGATGTCGGCCATGCGTGCGGCGAAGTTGGGGCGGATGTATGCCACATTTCCGGGCTCTCCGAAATGTATCTTCAGGGCCACGAAGTTATCCTTGATGGGGAGGTCGGCGAAGCCGGCGCGGCGCACGAGACGCTCCAGCTTGTCGGGGAGGCTGGAGTTGGGATTGGTGCGCAGGTTTGTGAAGAAGACTTTTGCAGGTTCCATATAGATAGATGTCTTAGGTTGCAATGAAGTATTAAGGTTTCGATAATGCAAATATAAGACAAAAAGCTCAGACCTGCAATAGGGGGAAAAAGAAGGGCACCGCGCCGGTGGGCGGGGTGCCCGTGATGGTGTGATGCGCTCTGCCGTCGCGGTCGACGGCAGGACGTGACGTCATTTCTTCTCGCGGCCTGTGATCTCGCGGCGCCCTTCGGCAATGAGCTCGCGCCCTTCGCGTATCTCCTTGACGCCGCGGTGTATACGGCCTAACTTTCTGAGTGACTCGCAGGTAAGCACTATGGTTGTGGCGGCGAGGGCCACATAGATGATGTGGGGAAGAAGCTCAAGGGGCTTCAGCGGACATTTTTTCATAATATCTTTTTGTTTTGGTTGTTGTTGCGTAATGGTGGCCCCGTCGGCGGCCTCCATTATATACTACAACCTATAGCCCCTAAAGGTTTCAGGCGTTCTCCTTCCAGAGATACAGGCGGTCGGAGAGGCGCACCTTGGCGGGCACGGCCACGGAGAAGAGGTCGCCTTTCCTTACGGTATCTACGGGTCCAGAGTCAAGCCTCATCTCGCCGACGGTGAAGATGAGGGCGCCGGTGGTGGGCCCGACCACCACCGCCTCGTCGCCGGTCTTCAGCTCGCCGCTCTCCATGCGGAACTCGGCGACGCCGAGCTTCGGAAACCAGCGTGTGGCCTTGGCGATGTAGACCTTGGTGCGCGTTGCCGAGGAGCCGTACTTGTAGCTCCACTCGCCGAGGCGCTGGCCGAGGTAGTAGCCGTCCCAGAATCCGCGGTTGAAGATCTTGCCGAGGCGCTCGTCCCATACCTCGATCATCGAGCCGGAGAAGTCGCCGCGGCAGATGGCCTCGAGGGCCTCCGAATAGCATGCCACTGTCTCCTTGACGTATTCGGGGCCGCGGGCGCGCCCCTCGATCTTGAACACCGTGACGCCGGCGTCCACCATCTTGTTGAGGAAGTGGATGGTCTTCAGGTCCTTGGGACTCATGATGTATTTGTTTTCCACCGTCAGCTCCTCGCCGGTGTCGGCATCGCGCAGGGTGTAGGCCCGGCGGCACACCTGGTTGCACGCGCCGCGGTTGGCGCTGGAGTTCATCTCGTGGAGGCTCATGTAGCATTTGCCGCTCACGGCCATGCAGAGGGCACCGTGGCAGAACATCTCGAGGCGCACGAGCTCGCCGCGCGGGCCGCGCACGTCTTCCTCCACGATGCGGCGGTGTATCTCCGCCACCTGGTCGAGGTTGAGCTCCCTGGCGAGCACCATCACGTCGGCCCATTGGGCGTAGAACTTCACGGCCTCGAAATTGGTGATGTTGACCTGGGTGGAGATGTGCACCTCCTGGCCGATGGAGCGTGCGTAGAGAATCACGGCGATGTCGGAGGCTATGATGGCCGATATGCCGGCCTTTTTCGCGCGCTCCACGATGCTGCGCATGAGGGTGAAGTCGTTGTCGTAGATCACGGTGTTGACCGTGAGGTATGTCTTGACGCCGTGGGAGGAGCAGAGGGCTGCGATCTCCTCCATGTCGTCGAGGGTGAAATTGGCGCTTGAGCGTGAGCGCATGTTTAGGCCGCCGATGCCGAAATATACGGCGTCGGCGCCGGCGTCGATGGCGGCTGCGAGGCTCTCGCGGCTGCCTACCGGGGCCATAAGCTCAAAATCTTTCCTTTCCAATTGCAGTTGTGTCGTATATGTTTTCGCTGGCTCGGACGCACGCATCGTGCGTCCCTGCAAACCGACTGCAAAGTTAGCTATTTTCAGCGTGTTGCGCAAATATCAATCCATGCCGGTAGAACTAATCATTCCTGGCGGCTTTGGGTGCCGACATGGATTCATTGACCATGATTAGACGGAGAGACGCTCTCGCCCGCCTTCATGTAATCATAAAATGCAGCTGCTCATGCAAAAATATTTGCGCGAGTCTTGCGTTTTTTGTTATATTTGCAACGTGTTTTTGAGAACCCAAGCAAAAATAATTGCATGAGTTATGAGAATAGACAGATTTGTTATTGAAGGTATTGCCAATATAGAGCATGCCGATTTGAAACTGGAGTCGATGAATGGCTAAATTAGTTGTAAAAGATACCACAATCAGGACTCTTGCCAAAAATGGCATAGATTATATATGCATTACCGACATCGCTCGCCAGAAGAATCCTGCAGAGCCAAAAGATGTGGTAAAGAATTGGATGAGGGTAAAGAACACTCTTGAATATCTTGGGTTATGGGAATCGTTGAACAATCCGGACTTTAAAGGGGTCGAATTCGACCCCATTTTGAGAGAGGCAGGGTCAAATTCATTTACGATGAGTCCAACCCGTTGGGTTGAACTTACCGGGGCAATAGGCATCATCAATAAATTAGGCAGGGACGGGGGAACATATGCGCAGCGGGATATAGCATTTAAGTTCGCAAGTTGGGTTTCTGTTGAGTTTGAACTATATCTTGTAAAAGAATTTCAACGGCTCAAAGAAGAAGAACAGCGTCTTATTGGCTGGTCAGCCAAACGCGAGTTGTCGAAAATAAACTACCGGATTCATACCGATGCCATCAAGCACAATCTCATCCCTGCCGAAATCACCAAAGCACAGGCAAATATCATCTATGCAAATGAGGCGGACGTGCTGAATATGGCGATGTTCGGCATGACGGCCAAACAATGGCGCGATGCCAATCCAGACCTCAAAGGGAATATTCGGGATTACGCCTCAATCAGCGAGTTGATATGCCTTTCCAATATGGAGAACCTCAATGCGGTATTCATCGAGCAGGGAATGCCGCAATCCGAGCGATTGGTAAAGCTGAACCGGATAGCAATTCATCAAATGAGCGTTCTCGAAAGTGGAGAAGACAACAGAAAATTATTAAAATAAGATCTTTAGGCTGCCTCAATGAAGGCTCTTGCTGATTCACCGGTCAGCACAGGTGATGAGTTGATTGTTATTGCCATATCAGATTCTTTTTTCAGATTGCAAAGTTATAGCATAATTGCTTGTTTGCCAAGTGGGGCGGGCTTTGCTACGGGAGGGGCTTCTGGGCGAGGTAGAAGGTGACGGCGCCGAAGGTCAGGGAGCGCCAGCGGCATCGGCGGAAGCCGACCTTCTGAAGCAGCAGCGCCATGTCGCGGCGCTGCGGGGCGGCAGCGATGCTCTCCGGCAGATAGGTGTAGGCACGGGAGTCGCCGCTCACCATCCTTCCGACAGCCGGGATGAGGTGGCGGGAGTAAAGGCGGTAGAAGGCATGGAGCAACCGGCTCTCCGGCTCTGAGAGCTCCACGATGCAGAGCAAAGCGCCCGGCGCCATGACGCGCAGCATCTCGCGAAGCCCCTCCTCGAGGCGCTCGAAATTGCGCACGCCGTAAGCCACCGTCACCAGATCGAACCCGTTGTCGGGGAAATCCAGCCTCAGGCAGTCGCCGGCCTTGAGCGTGATGCGGCCGGCGCGTTGCGTCGGCAGCGCTGCCACCTTCCTGCGGCCGAGGGCGAGCATCCCCTCGGAGAGGTCGATGCCCGTGATGCGGGCGTCGGGCCAGCGGGCGGAGAGCTCGATGGCCACGTCGCCCGTGCCGGTGGCCACGTCGAGGATGGCGCGCGGGGCGGGGCGCTGCGCCTCTCTGATGGCACGCGAGGCGGCGCTCAGCGCCGTGTCGCGCCAGTGGCGGTGGAGCCCGAAGGTCATCGCCGTGTTCATCAGGTCGTAGGCCGGGGCTATGGAGTCGAACATCTCCTCCACCTGCGCCCCTTTTTTGGCGCCGCCCCCGTAGGGCATCACCTTCTCGGCTCCTTTAGGCGACTCATCCATTGGCTGAATCTGTGTTGCCGGCGGAGGCCGTGGCTATATCCTTGGCGTAGGAGCGGCGGCGGCGGTGCTGGCGCGTCTCGAAATACTCCCACTGGCTCTGCACCTTGTTGTTGGTCTCCATCTCGGGATTCGACTGGGCGAGCCTGAAGCCGTATTTCTGATAGTAGGGAATGAGGTCCTGGAAGAGGAGGGCGTTGACGCCCTTGCTCTGGAACTCCTTCTTCACGGCCACCAGCAGGAGGTCTACGCGGTCGTTCTTCCCCTTGAGGCCGCGCAGCAGATGCCACCATCCGAAGGGCCACATCTTTCCTTTCGATTTCTGGAGGGCCCGGCTCATAGAAGGCATGGAGATGCCGACACCCACGAGCTCGTCGTCCTTGTCGACCACGAGGGTCACCAGATCGAGGTTGAGGAGGCTGAGGTAGGCGTCGATATAGTAGTCGATCTGGGCCTCCGAGAGGCGCGAATACTGGTAGAGGCCGTCGTAGGCGTTGTTGATGAGGTGGAAGAGGGCGCGGCCGTATTCACGCTTCACCTTCGAGCGGCTCTTGTATTTGAGCACCCTGAGCCCGAACTTCTTCTTCACGATCTCGGCGATGCGGCTGTAGCGCTCGGGGATTGCGTCGGGCACACCCATCTGGAATTCCACCCAGTCGGAGTCCTTCACGTATCCGTTGCGCTCTATGTGCTCCGGATAGTAGGGATAGTTGTAGATGGTGGCCATGGTGGAGAGCTCCTCGAACCCCTCCACGAGGGTGCCCTCATGGTCGAGGTCGGTGAAGCCGAGGGGGCCGATCACGCGCGTCATCCCCTTGGAGGCCGCCCACTGCTCGACGGCGCGGAAGAGTGCGGCCGACACCTCGCGGTCGTCGATGAAGTCGATGAAGCCGAAGCGGGCTGTCCTGTCGCCGCTGCGCTCGTTGACCTGACGGTTGATGATGCCTGCGATGCGCCCCACGGGGCGCCCGTCGCGGTAGGCCATGTAGTAGACGGCCTCGCAGAAGTCGAACGCCGGGTTGAGACCGGGGGTGAGTGTCTTGACGTCGTCGCTGATCAGCGGCGGCACGTAATATGGGTTGTCGGCGTAGAGGTCGATCTGAAACTGCGTGAACTTCTTCAGATTCTCCCTGGTGGGCTTTATTTCTCTGATTTCTAACATAAGGGGATGGCTGGGTCTGAAAGGGAGCGGCTTATCTGGTGGCGAGCCACACGAGGAGGCCGGCCATGACGCAGATGAAGACGCAGAGCAGGATATAGAGCTGGCTGGAGCTGCGGCGCTCGATGTCGAGCTGTATGTCGGAGACGCTGTGGTAAGACTCCGGATGCTCCTCGCATTTCCTGGCAATCTTGCGCAGGCGCGGCAGGGAGGCGGGGAGATGGTCGAGCACTTCGTTGAGGATCCTGCCGTAGGCCTCGACGTCTGCCTTGGTGTCGTCGGGGCTGAGGGCGTCGGCCGAGGCGTATCCCACGTTGAGCAGCTTCAGGTTCTCGTTATATTCCGTGAAGATGATGGAGTCGGGAGTGATCGGGGCGTGCACGATGTGATTCTCCTGGATATACTCGATGGCATCGAGGAGCTGGGTCTCGAGGCGTCGCACGATCTTGGGT
>USHH01000011.1 GCA_900554345.1 uncultured Bacteroidales bacterium
TGTGAATCTGACCTATGGAACAGAGTTACCTGAAAAAATGTCATGTACTGTAGCCGGAGGCATGTCCCTACAAAGCACGAATTAAGTCAGCTGCATAGAGAAATATGCAAAAAGGGAGGGCTGCCTTCGCAGGCAGCCCTCCCGGGGTTTATATTAGTTTACTTATGCTGATGTGTCAACGGAGCTGGAGCTTGCGGCTCAGGACGCCGTTAGGGGTGTCGATCACGAGCATGTAGACGCCATTCTCCAGACCGGAGAGGTCGTGGGAGCCGAAGCTACCCTCCTCGAGCATCATTCTGCCGTCGACAGTATAGAGCGATACGGAAGCGTAATCGCCGGAGACGGTCAGTGTCCTGCCATCGAGGATATAGTTGACGTCGGTTGCCTCGACTGTATTGACACCAGAGCTTGTCACCTCGATGTCGAGGGTGGCGAGCGGCGAGTAGCCGGAAGTGTAGACGGAGCGGACACCCACGGTGTGGCGGCCGATCGCCATATCACGGAGCTGCCAGGTAGTCTCGGAGGTCTCCCCTATCTTCACGCCATCGAGATAAACCTCGTAGGCACCCTCGGCCCTCGGCATACGCTTCGGAGCATAATAAGGATTGTCGAAGAGAGAGGCGTGACCGAGGCGGACATTGTCAATCATCAGGATACGCTTCTCGTCGGATGTGCAGTGGATGGCCACATACTTGGCCGAAGAGGGTATATCATAGCAGAGTTCATTCCACCATGCATCAACAGTTCGGTTCTCCTCAACCCAGATGAAGTCAACGGGCTCACAGCCGGTATCGGAATAGCCAACCTGGATTGTCTCCGGATTCATGCCGTCGAGACTCATTGCATAGAAGCTGAATCTGACGGGCTCGGTGAAGAACAGACGCGGAGAGATGAACCAGTCGTCGTTGGCCGATCCGTATGCGGCGAAGTCGGTAAGCATCTTCTGTCCCTCGTAAGGATAGATGCCCATCACGTCGCAGGCGGGATCCGTGGTGTAGGGATTGAACACAATGAAAGCCATGGGCTCGAATATACCGGGCCACTCATAGCCTACGAAACCGCCGGTCTCGCAGCCGTCGCCATCGATATACTGCCAACCATATTTGCCCGGGGAGTTGATCTCGAAGTCGGGATGCTCCTCGAAGCCGTCCTCGATCATGTCGGGGAAGTTCCATACAAGGAGCTGTTCGGAATCATATTCACCTTCGGCCACAGCCTGGAGGTTCTGCGGAGCCTGACGGTCTTCGGGGAGGTTGAGTGTGAGTGCATATTCATTTTCGGAAGAGAGGTCGAGCTCCTGCTGAATCAGGCCGAACCCTTCCTTGCCCACGGAAAGTATATAATTGCCTTTCCAGACCGGAGACACCTCGAGGATGCCGGAGGCATCGAAAGCGCCAGTGTAGTTGAACTGACCGTCAACGTTGGCGAGGTTATAATATGCGCCCTCTGTCTCGTTCACGGGAGTATCGGTGATAACTGTGAGCTTGAGAATGGTCTCCATATTCCTGCCTATGCTGTCGGCATAGCATATGGCGGACTCCTCGCCTCCGGCATAGACGGCCTTCACGCCATAGCGGTAGACACCCTGGGGAAGGGCATTCCATTCCTGATCGGCATATTCCCTATCCTTGAGGCCGGAAGCGATCTGCGACCATTCTGTCTGCTCGGGATCAAGGGTGTTGACGCCACGGTAGACGTTGTAACGGATACGGTCTTCGACGGCCTTCCTGGGACCATTGTCAACATTCGACACATAGTCATCGGGGAACGTGTAGAGCTGCGGAGCGGCGATATCGGAAGACTTTGGAGCTTTTGCGGGCACCCATACGGGCTGACCATCGCCTCCGTAAGGAGCGGCCACGCTGCGGAAGGCGAAGTTGGCCTTGAAGTCAGTGTTGTCGAGATATGCCCACTGGCCGGAAGTGTAGTCTGAGCAATAGCAGTTGACACCAGGCACAAAGTCCTCGCCGTTGTCGATAGATAGACTGACGAAGCCGCTGTAGGCCACGCCCATCATATAGCCGTTGGGGCAATCGACAGGAGTCGGTAGAGTGAACTCCGACCATGTATCGTCGGTCATCGGCACATAGGTGTTGCTGTAGAGCACACGGTCGGTAGGATTGCCTTCCGCGTCAAGGTCGATGATGTAGACGTAGACACTGTAATGATTGGTGACGGATACCGTAGAGGCTATGTGGAACGAGCAACCATACACCACAGATGGAGTGCGGTTGACATGGCCGAAGATGGATTTGCTGTTGCCGGATTCCATACCGAGCGAGCGCTCGAGAATACCGTTGTCATACCTTACTTCCCGGGGATCGCCGAGGGGAGCCATCCATCTCACGGTCGAGACTTCGTTGGTCTGCGAGACAACTACCTTATGGGGAGCCTTGAGGTTGTCGGCGAGGGTAATGTCGCCGAAGTCCATGTCGGCGTCAAGATCGAAGGTAGAGCTGTAGCTCATGAGGTTGTCGCGCTCCACCACAAGGCTGTAGCCTGTGTGGGCGAACACTGCGGGAATCTCAAAGCTGCCGTCGGCGTCGGTAGTCGTGGTATATGCGTTGTAGCCGCCAAGCGATACTTTGGCATCAGCTACGGCATCGCCCACGGCGTCGATGACACGACCCTTCACGGAATATTCGGGAAGAGCGGTGAGTGAATAATCGGCATTGCCTGTCTCGAGCTCCCTGATCTCGATTGTGGATTTCATATCCTCAAAGCCGAGAGCGGAGATGATGATGTCGTAGGTGCCGGCGGGGAGATACTCAAGTATGTACTCGCCGTTGGCGTCGGAAACAGAGCTGTAGAGGCCGTCGACGGTAGCCACGGAAGCACCAGCTACGGGCTGTCCATTGCTTGTCAGCACACCCTTCATGCAGCCGTCATGGTCTTCCTCGATGCGGATATTGCCGACGGTAAGGCCAAAGGCAGGCTCTACAGAGCGATGAACGAAGCCGAAGTTGTAGTCGCCGTCCTTATCCACTACGGGGAGGGATGCGCGGAAAGTCCTGACGCGGTCGCTGCGGAACTCATACTGCGTCACGCTGTCCTGCGCCATGGGAGTGGGCTCCGGACCGAAGCTGACAGCAAGAATCTCAGTCACATTCTTGTTGCCCGGGAGGGCATCAAACGTCACCTTATAATGCTGACCTTCCTTCATGGTCACCTTCGGAGAGATAAGATAGTCATGGGCCGGCATCTGATAGAAATAGCTGTATGTAGACTGGGCACCCGTCATAGGCCAGCCGGTATAAGTCCATCTGTTCTCGTCGCCATTGCCGTCGATTACTTCCCATGTGTCGAATTCCTCCTGAGTGGCGAATCCGAATGTGTGGGGGACACTGACGGCAGGGCCGCAGACAACACGGTCGGACACCACCTCCACCGACTCGCCGCCGATGTTCTTCGCCTTCACGCGATAGGAATAGCGGGCGAGATCGGTGATGGTATTGTCGATAAACTCCGACTCGCGGCAGTCGGTGGCCACCGTCACGCCGTCGGAGCGGGTAATCTCGAACACAAGCGAAGAGAGGTCAAGATAAGCGTCAAACTTTCCATGGTCGGGAGCCGTCCATGTCAGCTTCGCCCCGTATCCCTCGGGAGCAAGGATGAGGTCGCTCACAGGCATCGGGATGCCCTGGCCTACGAAGATGGTCTTCACGTATCGGTCGCCCTGACCGGCCTCGTTGTGGCAGACCACCTTATATGAATAGAGGTCGCTGTCAGCCACATCATCGTGATATGTCATGGCCTCACCCACCGCGGGGGAATCGAACGTCTTTATGAGCTCGTCGTCGCGGTAGACCTCCACCTTTGTGATTGACTCGAGCGTACCGCCTCGGCCATATGTCCTGGTGGGATTGGTCCAGCTTAAAGTGATTCCGAGTGCACCTTCAGGATCGGGAATCACCTCATAGTCGGAGACCTTGGCGGGAGCTCCGGCGGAAGCGACGGTGAAGGGGATATGGAAATCGCCCATCAGACGGTCGTCGCCGAAGATGCCCACCTGCTCCGTGGTTGCGTTCTTGATATTGATCCTGCGCACCTCTTCATAGAGGTTGACCCATGTATAGACATGCCAGTATAGCTCGTTTGTATCGTTGTCGAAAGCGAGCGAAGTAGAATACATAATAGCCTTCTCAGGGTTGAAATCGAGATCACCCACGAGCGTACACTCGCCGCTGACCTTGTTGACCTTGTAAAGCCGGCCCCAGTAGGAGACGCCATACATCTCGCCGTCGTAGTTGACGGCTATGGCTTTCAGAGAGTCTTCGCTGTCATATTCCTCGTTTTTAAGGAGACCTGTGAACGACAGCAGCTTGGTGACATTTCCGGTCTCAAGGTCGACGCTCACGAGGTCTCCTCCACCCATCAGGCCGGAGAGTGCGTAGACGGTCTGCGTCTGATAGTCGTAGGTGGGAGACGAAAAACAGATGCCCTGTCTCTGTCCGCCATAACTCTTGACGAGGCTGACGGAACCATCCTCGGTGTCATAGACATAGAGCGCATCGGAGTCATAGCCATAGACCTGCTGCACATATTCAAACCAGTAGTATTTACCGTCCACCATCACACCGGCACCAAGTGAGTTGCCGCTGGATATAGGATGAACCATAGTAAAGGTCTCTGGAGATGACAGGTCATAATTGACTATACCTATCTCGGGCGACTGGTTGTTGAGCTGCCCGGTCAAAAGCGACCAGACAGTCTTGGACTCCGCATGCACGCCAAAGGCAGCCGACGAAGCGATGCACAGGGCTGACGCGAGGGTAGTCCATTTTTTAGTTCTGTTCATATAGTTGGGAGTTGGTTAGTTTGTTAGTTGATCAGAGGATTGTCTTGATGCTCTTGCGGGAGCCGTCGGCGGCCACAGCCAGGATGATGTGGGGACCGCGAAGGCCGTTGATGTCAAGCTGTGCCGTATCGGCATTGCCATCATAGGAAGCCACGCATCTGCCGTCGGCGGAGAATACCTTCAGCATGACTATCGAAGAAGCGGAAGCAGCCACGATGCGGCCATCTCTTGCCGAGATGGAGATACCGCAGGCATCTGCCTGCACGGTATCCACACCATCGGGATCGAAGAAGTCACGGAGTGAAAACTTCTCGGCATTGACGATCTCACCGTTCTTGGAATTGATGAGGAGCACAGCCAGCTCCGTGTTGGCATCCACCCGTATCGTCTCGGGCATCGCTATGGTCTCCTCGTGGATGACTTCCTCACCCTCCCTGATCTGGGCGGGAACGCTTCCCTCGATACCCTCGAAGCCGTCGGAGATATACCGGGCCACGTCCTGATACCACATATCCGCGCCGGGAATAGTGCCGGGAAGGTCTTCGAAGCCACCCATCTCGCCCATGCCGCCTCCGGCGTAATAGTTGTTCTGCTCCCAGCCGTTATATTTCAGGGGATTTCCCTGCTCATCATAGGCCACGTCATCGCAATGCACATCGTTCTCGATTATTACATAGCAGAGTCGAAGATTGGCCTCCTCGATGTCGCGTGCGCTGAAGAGGGATGCATGAGCCTTGAGGGTCCTTGACCCCGCATCTACCTCAGCGGTGAGTCCGAGGCCGATGTAATGGTCACGCTGCATCACCTGGTTGTAATAATAATAGAGATTGCCGGGGTCACCTGTATTGGTGAGCTGACGGTTGACTGCGCAGTGCGGATAGCCGCCCATGTTGAACTTGTCGAAGAGCCAGTCGGTATATTCCGGGAAAGCCATGGGGTCTTCCCATCCCTCGATGCCGTTGTGGACAGCGATTCCGAGGAACGAATCGGCATATTCATCGTTCATGGCCTCCATGTTGGCTATGCCTCTGACGCAGTAGCCACACCAGGTGCCGGTGACCTCCTCGGCCACTACCCTGCGGGCGTAGGCGGAGACCTTGCCTTCTGTTGACGAAGTCTCGCCGTTGGCCTCTACAGAGAGCACATAGGAGAGGGTCTCGTTTTTAGCGATGCTGACCTCACCATCGAAGGAGAAGGAGTTTGTGCCCCCGGCCTTAACCTTCTTGTCGATGGTTTCCGTGTATATCTCGCCGTCGCCGAAACGGTAGCTGACGGTAAAACCGTCGATGTCGGAGACGGATGTATTGCTGACATGGCCTGAAACAGTGATGACGCCGGCCTTCTCCACGACTCTCGGAATCATGGAAGTCACTTCCAGACATGCGGGCACACCGACCATGATGTCGTCGATCCAGAGTGTCGAGCAGTCCTTGGTGTCGTTGACGAATGCGATGTATACCGTCTTGCCGATGAAGTCGGCGAGACTCACCTCATGGTCGGTCCAGGCAGCCTTCTCGGAAGCTATCGAGAAAACGGGAGCCGAGCGGTCGAAATCATCGGGAGTGTCGCCCTTTTCCGAGATATACACGGAGTAGCCGTCGCGGTAGTCGCGGTCGCCGGCCTTAGCCTTCCATCTCAAGACGGCCTGAGGGGAGGAGACTGTGGCAGCCGGGAGCACCATCCAGTCGTCGGACGTGCCGGGGACGCGATACCAGGAAGTGCTGACCGCCGCCATGTTGCCGTCTTTATCGGCAGCCACGATCCAGGGGATGTCGATGTCAAAGCCAAGGTTCTTCATGTCGACCGATGGCTCGCATCTGTCGAGGTCGTATAGCCCGACCCCCTCGGGGAAACCGTTGCTGAAGTCGCAACTGAAATTGGTCTGCTGTGCCAATGCCGGCAGGAAGGCCGCGGCTGCAAGCGAAAATAGTAGATTATGTCTCATATAATAATGAATGGGGTTTAAGAATTCCGACGGCAAATTAAATAAATCAAGATGGAAAAATAATCAAAAAAAGACTTGAAAATCAAGCCTGTTAGATTTTGTCTATATATCTATAACAAAGAATCGAGAGTGAAGAGTGACGAGTGAAGGGTGAAGGGCTTGACTCTTCACTCTTGACTCTTCACTCTTTTACAGATCAGATGGAGCGGATGTAGTCGTCGAGCGAATCCTCTTTTGTGAGTCCGAGCTTCTTGCGGATACGGTATCGGTTGGTGTTGACGCTCGCCGGAGAGACGGAGAGCATTGAGGCGATATCCTTTGCCCGCATGCCGATGCGGAGATAGGCGCAGAGGCGGAGGTCGTTCTCTGTGAGCTCCTCGGATGCGGCCTTAAGCTTTGTGAAGAAATTAGGATGTACGGAGTCGAAATGCACCTTGAAGCGCGACCACTCGTCATCACCCCTCAGGCTGTCGCTTATCATGGAGTTGACCTGCCGCACGTATTCATCCGGAATCCGACGGTCGTCCGAATATTGTCTTGTCAGCTCCCCTATCTGCTGAAGTACATCGTTCTTGTTTGACAGGAGGAGTACCGAGGAGCTGATCTCGCAATCCTTCTGCTTGATGTCGCGTTCGAAATTCTCCAGATTGAGGCGCTTGATAATCATCTCCTGCTCAAGATTGGAGCGTAGCTCGCGGTTCTCGATCTTTCGGAGCTTACTCCTCTGGAGAATGTAAATCACCACACCGCCGGCAGCGAGGAGCACGACCACAAGGGCAAGCAGAATGATGAAAAAGCGGCTTTTGGCGTTTCTGGCATCCTGCTCCATCTGCGCGATCTGCGTTTTCTGACGGTTGATGGCCTCTCGGGCGCGGGCCTTTGGAATCTCGCCGGCCCGGAGAGTGGCTATGTCGCGCTCGGTGGCATTGAGATGCTTTTTCAGATAAAGGAAGGCGAGGGTGCTGTTGCCCTTTGCCTCGTAGGCGGCCGAAAGAAGCTTATAGAGGTCTGTCTCCCAGTATTCGTTTCTGAAGCGTTCACTGTTTCCCTCCGCTTTCTTGAGAAGCGCAAGTGAAGCATCCACCTCCCCCTTGATGAGCATGGTCTGCGCCTCCTTAAGGTCGAGGACAATCTTAAGCAGGAAATTGTCGGGCAGCATCTCGGCAATCATCTTCTTGCCGGCTGAAATATATCGCAGCGCGCTGTCGGGAAGATTCATTGAGTTGAAAATGGTGGCCATCTTATCATAGGCCTGCACCGTCATGCCCGGATCATCCGCACCCTCGGCAATAGATTTCCTGAAAAGGCGAAGCTGAGCCTTCTCATCCTTGGCGAATGTCGCCTCGAAATAGTGGATGCGGTTGGAAGGATATCCGGCTTTGCGGTAATTGGAGTCGGCAAGACGTATCTCCTCTATAGCGAGGTCTGGCTCGCTGATGTTGAAATAGTTGAGGCCCATCAGCAGGTGTGCGTTTCCGAGGAAGTAATCGTCGCCGTATTTCTCAAAAACGGGAATGGCTTCCTGAAGTAGCTGATAGGTGACGAAATAGTTACCTATCCGGTCATGGTTTCCTGCAAGCTGATACGTGAGGCAGGCGCGGTCGTAGTCATATTCTGCGGGGAGCGCAGACCGCAGCCTCTCGAGAGTGGTTATGCAACTGTCAGGAGTGGCATTGATCTGGTTGGCCCGTATCCTCCATAAGTCGGCTCTTGCGCGGAGCACCGGGTTGCCGCTGCGCAATGCGAGCCGCGAAAGCCTCGCGATGTTCTCATCGTTTCTCGATGCCGGGGCGCGGTTGAACTCGTTGGCAAGCACCTCGTGGGCGATGGAGTCGAACACGGCATCCACCGGAGTAAACAGATAAGGAGTCGACTTTGGCGTGGCAGCATGGGAAGCGACCGGCATAATGAGCGAGATGATCGCGACAACCGCAACCAGCAGGGATTCAATATATGATGTAAGACCGTTTTGTGGCATTTTCGTGTGTCAGGATTATTCAGCCCGTGTTTTATTGCGTAAAATTATAAGAATTTATTCAATAAACCAAATTTATTTTAAGCCTTTATGGCTGTTTTTGGAGCATAATACGTTTTTTAACGCCAGATTGTCCACAACAGCATAATATAACGGCGTTCCATTCTTTATATATATGCTCAAGACACGGACCCGGAAAAAGCATCACACATGGCCACCACACTCACCGACATCTCCATCGAAAGGCTTCTGCACATGAAGGCTTCGGTCAGACTCACATCCTATAATGACGCGATCGTGATAATCGACGACATCAGCCAGCTGAGTCTCTTCCGGGAGCCTACACGCATCAATGCCATATGCATGTTCGTGTGTCTGGAAGGGGAGGTCGAGAGCCGGGCAAATCTCGAGAGCATCACCCTTCACGCCAACAGCATGAGCCTTCATCTGCCGGGCGACATAATCCAGGTGACGGCGAGCCGGGGCATGAAGGGATTCGCCATACTCATCTCCAATGAATACCAGCGTCAGCTCAAGATAGATTTCAGGCTCCGGACGCAGGCATACATCAACCTGCGCGGCAACACCATAATCGAGATGCCGGAAGAGGAGACCCGGCTGCTCGAGCCATATCTCGTGTTGCTGCGCAAGAATATCAGGGAAGGAAACGGAGAAGTGATACGTAGTCTTAGCGAGGCCCTCTCCCACACAGTGCTCCTCGCCATGAGCAAAGCCCAGGCGGAAAGGGCCCCGGAGAAGGCATCGACGACACGCGGCCAGCAGATCTT
Source organism: uncultured Bacteroidales bacterium (assembly GCA_900554345.1). Taxonomy (GTDB): domain Bacteria; phylum Bacteroidota; class Bacteroidia; order Bacteroidales; family Muribaculaceae; genus Lepagella. The sequence continues at coordinate 9,507 of USHH01000011.1, forward strand.
CAACCGGTTTATGGAGCTTCTCACCGACTACCACACCAGAGAGCGCAGCCTTGGGTTTTACGCGGAAAAGCTGTGCCTGACACCCAAATACATGTCGGCCATGGTGAAAGGGTACACCGGGAAAGGGGCGCTCGACTGGATCAATGAATATGTGGTGCTCGAAGCCAAGATCCTGCTTGGCAACACCGACCTTAACGTGCAGCAGATCGCCTACCGGCTCAACTTCCCCACCCAATCGGCGTTCGGCAAATATTTCAGGCAGCAGACCGGCATGAGCCCCAGGAATTACCGGCAGAGACATGGAGATTGATGGAGCAGGATGTTTGGAATCTCAGGATTTTGAACTAATTTTGCGTACATGAACAGACCGGCATCGATACTTCTCCTCATAATTTCCATCATCACCATCATATCAACCCCTGGCTGCGGCAGCGGTCAGGGCGGCATAGACACCGACAGGAGCCTTGAGATCATGAAGCGCTTCTGGCACGACAAGCTGAGCGCCGGAGAGATGGACTCCGTGGTATACGTCACGCGGAAATACTACAACAATATAAAAGGAAGCGGGAGCGACGCCGAGGCCCTGGCCGGGCTTCAGCTCTCGCAGGCATTCACCATTCTGGAGAAGAAAGACTCGGCTGAAAAATACCTTTCGGAAATAGCGCCTCTGGCAAAGGATGCCACCGACCCTATGGCCAGACTGCTCTACCACCATATCAAAGGCTCGCTCGCCCTGAAATACAGACTGAGCTATCCGGAAGCCCTGAGCTCATTCCACGAGGGATACCGGGAAGCGAGAAAGGCGGGAAACCAGATGGCGATGGTCACGATGCTTGCCAATATCGGATACATATATTACATACTCGACGACCCCAACGGCATGGACTACGCCAGGGAGGCGGTGTCGATACTGTCGACCGCCGACGCCGACATAGTGTCGCGGTCGCAGGCATATATGGGACTCGCCCTCATGCAGGTGACCAACAACCTGTATCCCGAAGCGCTCGCCACCCTCGACCATATCGACAGCCTCATACTGGAGCACGACCTCCGGCAGCTCGCCCCCCTGTCGTTTACCACACGCGGCGACATCCTGTCGCGCCAGGGCAGACTCGGGGAAGCGGAAAAGGAATACAGAAAGGCAATCGAGCTGAGGGAATATGCCGAACCGAGTTTCGGAGTGCTGGCGCTGATGCGCTACGGGCGCCTCAAAGAGAGGCAGAAAGACCTGAGAGGAGCCGAGCGCCTATACAGCAATGCGCTCGCCATCTCGACGTCGTTCCGGAATCTCGAGTTTCGCGCCGACATTATACTCGCCCTCGCGAAACTCCACTCGCGTCTCGGCAATAAGGAAGAAGCCCTGTCTTTCTTCCATCAATACCACAACCTGAACGACAGCCTTCAGAAAAACCGGATGGTGCAGGATTTCAACAGCCTCGTGACAACCAACCTCCGTCTGGAGAAGGAAAATGAAGTGCATAAATACAAGATCAGGAATCTCCGCACCCAACGCATCGCCACGATATGCATATCGCTGCTGACAGTGCTCACCGTAGTCCTCATCTCGATGGCCGTCACCCACAGGAGACAAAGGAAGCTCCACGAGGCGACGGTGAGACGCCTACTCGACAACCGGCCCATAGTCATGGCAGGGCAGCCCGACGGCGCCAAAGAAGAAACCAAAGCGGGAGCCGACGACTCCCTGAGAGACGTGTTCCAGAGCATCGAATGCAAAATGAGGACGGAAAAGGCATACCGCGACAGCAACATATCGCTGGAATCTCTCGCAGCGTCGCTCGGCAGCAACCGCACCTATGTCTCCAAAGCCGTCAATGCTTGCGCGGGCGTATCGTTCAGCAGGTATGTCAACGCCTTCCGGATATCTGACGCAATGGCCATACTTTCCGACCACACAAGGGACGTGAGGGTGAAGGAGCTCGCCGCCGAGCTGGGGTTCAGCTCCGACTCCGTATTCTCGAAAACCTTCAAAAAAGACGTGGGGATGTCGCCCATGGAATTCCGCAAATCAGCCCTGTCGATAGCAAAAAACGACGGAATCTCATGACAAATCATATATTTTACGAATTGACATGACAATTATTTTCCGTTTCTGCCATCTATAAGTAATTTTGGCTACCGGAAATTCCACCCGGAACCATAGTTACAACAAACCTGACGGGCTGCTTCAATCCGGTTCAAGCGTCTGTCACGGCAATACCAACATCAGAACCGGACAACGACAATATATGAGGAAATATACAAATCTCTATGTCGCCACTCTGCTGGGAAGCGGAGCCGCCGTATGCATAGGCGCCGCAACGGGGATATCGGCTCCGTTGAAACCCATGAAGGGCGCCCCTGTGGAGCAAGGATTCGCCACGCGCATGGCAAGCCGAGACAACAACACACCATGGCGGGTGACTTCAGGAGGGTCAAGCCTGTTCGGCTTCATGTCGTCGTCAGACGTAAGCTCGATGAATCCGCCCAGGGGCGTGTATGAAATAGGCCAGTACGGCGAGACCACCATGGTCTACACCGATCCGGCGGCGCAGTATTACGATAAATTCAGCTGCGCGTTCCTTCTGGACGGCTGTCTCTACGGCTACGCGGAGGGATATTTCAGCGATGATTTCTCCAACTTCGGCTCGCCCGCATTCCTGAAGGTGGATTTCTCGACCGGCGAGGTGCTGGAGAAAGTGGATATAGACTCCACCATCAGCTGGGTATCCCCTCCCGCCTACAACCCCGAAGACGGATACTTCTATTTCTTCACCAGAAACTACGAGCTCGCGAGGGCCACTACCGCCAATCCCACGGAAATGGAGATAGTGAAGCAATATGACGATTTCATGGACAACGTGATCTCACTCGCCTACTGCCCTAAAGACAAGGCTCTCTACGGAGTAAACCTCAACCAACGGTTTGTAAGGATAGACTTCGACGGCACGCAGAGCGTGATAAGCGACATTCCCGACAAGAACGCCCACGGCACGTTCCAGGCCGCCATGGCATACGCACCGGCCGAAGACATCTTCTACTGGACCTACCAGAGCAACGACGGCACGACGAGTCTGTATACCGTAACCACCGACGGACTCTTCAACTTCGAGTGCTCGCTCGACGAGAACGCCTTTTTCGACTGGTTTGTATGTCCCGACACGAAAATAATACCCGGCGCTCCGGAAAGCCCCGTAATCCGCGGAATAGAATTCCCCGAAGGCTCCCTGTCGGGAAGCGTATCGTTCACCATGCCGGAGCAGACACAGGACGGCAATCCGCTGCCTGACAGCGTCGACTGGGAAGTGAGCGTCGACGGCACGGCGGCGGCGCAGGGCCAGGCGGCCCCCGGCAGCGATGTATCAGCCGAGATCACCGGACTCGAGACGGGCAACCACGAGTTTGGCGTGACAGTCTCCGCCAACGGGAAATCGAGCGAGACCCAGACCCGCAGGATGTGGATAGGCCCCGACATCCCGATGGCTCCGAAATCAGTGACGCTCACGCAGGAAGACATCAGCTGGGAGGCCACCTCCGCCGGCGTTCACGGCGGCTACGTGGATCTCGAAGGCCTGGTCTACAACGTGCGCATCGAGAACCTTGACGGCGACACCGTGTTCGCGACAACCACATCAGCCACGACCACAACCTACCGGCTTGAGAATCCGGCAGACCTCTCCCTATATACCGCATATGTGTCGGCTACGAGCAACGGAATAGAGAGCGCGGAATCAAGCTCCGACGGCCTCCAGATGGGCGACGCCATGACTCTCCCCGTGCATTTTACACCTACAAAGGCCGAATTCGGAATGATGACGGTCTTCGACAGGAACGATGACTATAACGGATGGACATGGAACGACGAGAGAAGCGCCATCTACTCCGGCTATTCCTTCGACGCCGACATGGACGACTATCTGTTTCTGCCGGCCATAAGCTTCGACAGCACCGACAGGATTTACGAGGTGTCGCTCGACGCCTCGGCATGGTCGCCCAACTTCACCGGGGAATACCTCGACGTGGTGCTCGCCATAGAGCCGAATTACGACGGAGTGATCGAAAGCCTGGTGGAACGCACTGAAATACCATGCGCCTACGACCAGCAGGGGCAGCAGGTGTCGCCGTGGAAAAGGCTTCAGGGATATTTCAAGGTCTACGAGCCCGGAACCTATTACATCGGAATCCACTGCTCGTCGGCAGCCGAGATGGCCGGAGTGCTAATCCGCGATATCAACGTGGAAGACGGCGCCGTGACCGATTCCAGTCCCGCCACGGCGGAAGACATCATCCTGACAGCGGCACCGGAAGGCAAGCTCTCAGCGACAGTGGAGTTCAGATTCCCGACAACGACCAACGCGGGCACCCCGATCTCCGAAGGTGAAGAGCTGACCGCGACTATCGACAGCCCGGTCGAGACAGTGACCGTGACAGGCATCGCAGGCGCCACCGCCGAAGCCACACTGGCCACCAACCAGGGAGAGAACGAAATCGGAATCATCGTCTCCAACAGCAACGGAGAGAACAGCTTCAGAGCCACCGCCAAGGTATTCACAGGCCAGACAGTGCCCTCCAACGTCACCGACGTAAGCGGAACGGTGTCAGACGACATGCTTCACCTCACATTGACCTGGAAGGCACCGGCCACCGGCGAAAACGGAGGATATATCGATCCGTCGCAGCTCACATACAACATCTACAGGTATGACCCCACGGGAATACCGTCGAACTGGATAGCGATCGAGAAAGGCCTGACCGAATGCACATACACCTTCACCCCGGAGACACAGGACTATTACCATATCGCGATAGAGCCAGTGAATATCGCAGGAGCAGGCCCGATGATGTCGGGATCGGCATGGGTCGGTCCGGCATACACGCTGCCCTATTCAGATGATTTCTCCGATCCCTACAACATCTACCAGACGAAGCCCTGGAGGATCTTCACCAACGGATATTACGCCGAATGGACGTTCATATACCTCAAGGACATCGATGCCGCCCTGTATGGCGACGACAACGACAAGGTGGCGATGTACTGCAGCGGAGTGGAGGGCACGGCAGGACGCGTCTCCATGCCCAGATTCACTACGCTCAACACAGATGTCGCGAGCCTCACCCTCAACACCTACACCGGCAGCCGCGCGGCCAAGGTGACGCTCTACGGATATTCGACCCACCATTCCGACCAGCTGCTGCCGATCGGAACGCTCCCCGTGAACGACGGCGAGGAGATCAGGGCGGTGACATTCGACCTTCCCGAGACACTGCTTGGAGAGGAATGGGTGCAGATAATCATCGACACCGAGATAGAGGACGAGGGCGACTATTTCGCCATGACCTCCGCCGCGGTGTCTCCGACAAGCGGAATCGCCACCAATCACGTAGCCACCGGCTCGATCCTGTCGGGCCGCAACAGCATCAGGCTGATCAATCTCAAAGACGCCGAATACTCGGTGTCGACCGCCGACGGACGGGTCGTGGACTCCGGACGTGTAGCCGGCGACGACATGAGGCTGACAGTGCCGGCAGGCGTCTACGTGGTGAAAGCGGGCGCCAAGACACTCAAGACTATAGTGAGATGACAATCTCCGGATGACCAACCAGTGGGAAGGGGTGTCGTATCCACCCCTTCCCTATCAATATCAGACAACATGACAAGAAAACAGATCCATTTCTATCTGACCCTCCTCCTGCTGTCGCTGTCGCTCGCAGCCTACCCGGCCACCGACTACCGTCTGGGATACTGCTCGGGCAAAGTCGACACATCGGAAGGAGCGTTTTCCGTGGAGGGAAACGTCACTGTGGAGGCCGCTATTTATCTTCCGGCCGAAACGCTCGCGCGCTTCAGGGGAGACGCCTTCAGTGGCGTGAACGCCGGGCTGGCCTCGAAACTCAACGTCCACGAAATGACGGTATGGGTACGCGAGTCGCTTGAGCAGGACAATCTCGCGGAGACCACCATCGACATCCGCTCGGCCCAGAAGCCACGCGACGGATGGAACAACATCGCGTTCGAGACCCCGATGGATATCCGGGAAAACACGGGATACTACGTGGGCTACACCTTTACCCAGACAAAGACCTCCTCGGCAGTATCGGCGGTGGATGGCGAGGAGCCAGACGCGTGCTGGATAAAGACCGGAGAGGAAGGATGGAGACAACGACCCGAAACCGGCATACTCTGCATAGAGGCCCTGATCAGCGGCGACAATCTCCCCACCGATGACCTGCGTCTCATATCCGCGTCCTTCTCCCGGGCATACTGTGTGGCGGGAGAGCCGGCGAAGGTGATTTACGAGATCCGCAACGAGGGAATCAACACAGTGGATTCCTACGTGCTCGAGATCACGGCCTCCGGCACTGATTTCCATGCGGAGAAGCAGGTGAGCCAGACCCTCAATTACGGCGTGTCGAGAAACTATACGGAAGAGATCTCCCTCGACGGTCTTGAACCGGGCAGGGAATATGACCTTGAGATATCAGTGGCAGCTCCCAACGGCAATGCAGACACCATGCCCGACGACAACAGCGTTGTCATCAAAAGCGTCCCGGTGATATCGGCGGTGTTTCCGAGGACGGTGCTGCTCGAGGAGTTCACCACCGAGCGATGCTCCAACTGTCCTGCCGCCGCACAGACAATCCAGGACATGATATCGATGATGACCGATGAGCAGAAGGCCAGGTTTGTAATGGTATGCCATCATTCAGGATATTATGAGGATCCCTTCACACTGGAATGCGACCGGGAATATGAATGGTTTTACAACGACAACGGCTCCACCTATGCGCCGGCGTTCATGCTCGACAGAGAGGAGGAAAGCGGAAGCCGGATCAAGACCCCCGTGTTTATGAACCTTCCGGCCAATGATTTCCTGTATAAGGTGACGTCGGCACAGGATATTCCGGCCCTCTACAGCATCGGGCTCGACGGCGTCCATGACCCGGGGCTCCGCACAGTGACGGTGGACATCAAAGGAGAGACGGTGCTGAGGATGTTTCCCGACCCGCGAATCACAGTGTATCTGACCGAAGACAACGTGGCGGCGAGCGAAAGAGGACAGGCAGGCGCCGGCACAGGCTACATACACAATCATGTGGAAAGGGCCTACAACGCCACTTGGGGAGAGTCGCCCGAATGGGACGGAGACAGCTACTCCTACAGCTGCACCCTCACCTATCCGGAAGGATGCAGGCCGGAGGAGATGCATGTGGTGGCCTTCATATCCAATTACGATCCGCAGAGCCCGGTGGCATGCGGGATAGGCAATGTAGCCTCATCAAACCTCTCGGATCTCAGGCCCTCGGCCGTGGCGGATATTAAGGCCGATATGGCCCGGACTATAGAACTGCGAGACATGCAGGGAACGCTGATCAACAACACCGGAGAGACCTCCGGCCTTCAGCATGGTGTGTATTTAATCATCAAAAGAGGACAGGAAAAGACCACTGTCTCGAAAGTAATGGTGAAATAAGGACGCGGCTATTATCCATAACCCACACCATGCAGAGTGCGGAGGGCCGGGGGAATTCCCCCGGTCCTCTTTTCGTCAGCCGTCAGTCAATGATAAGGCGCTTGCGGGTGGTGCCGTCGGAATATCGCTCTATCACCACTCCCCTATAATTGGCCGAAACTTTCTGACCTGTGAGGGTATAGCGCTCCAGCAGATACGCTTTATCCGGAGAGCCGATCGAACTGATGCCGGAACCGTCGGCTGTTGTGACGACGGCGGTCGCCGTGCGGCTTGTCTCATTTCCGTCATAACCGGACACGGCAACACGGTAGGTGGTCTGCTGCATGAGGCCGGATATCTCCAGCTCACATTCGTCTCCGGTGCTGACATCGGTGAAGCCATCAACGGAGAGCCATTCGAGAGGAGAGTAGCTGCATTCAAAGTCATCGACCACCATATAGCCGCTCCCTTTCATAAATATGACCCTGACGACAGATGACTCCGGGATATCGAAAGAGAGCTGCTGCCCCTGTGTGGTGAGCTCCACTTCGGTCAGTGGGGTGAACTCATCGGAATCAGCGGCGCGGTAATCGATACGCAGGCGGTTGGAGGCAGACTGCGAACGCACCCACAGGGACAATGAGGCGATACGGTTGCCGTCGCTGTCAAATTCCACATAGTCGCCGTCATCTCCGAGCTGGAGCGCCGGTGAAGAGTTGCCGAACATCGCCTTATTGAGCTTTGCCGACGAAGAACTCCACCCTTCCGGCCATTCAGAGAAATCACAGGTGGAATATTCCGTATCCCCATACGACTTCTCTGCGACCGTCACGGCATACTCCTCTGCCCCAGTCAGAGGATTCCAGCCAAGCGTGAAGCCGGAAGAAGTGATGTTTGCCGGCTGCAGCAACTCCGGAGTCATCTCGAAGAAGCAGATTTCAGACGTGGAGATCTTGGATACAGTCGGTTCCGACAGATAGGAGCCCATACCGGCGAAGATCTCCAGCCTATAGTCAGACAGAGGAGTAAGTCCCTCAATGGAGATCAGACCGGCCTCCTCCACGCGCATCATGTCATATCCGGCCACGGCGTTGCCATCCGCATCAAGAAGATTCACAACGTAGTATCGTGCGTCTTCAACGGGAGCGAACGAGAAACGTACCGACATTCCCCCTACCCTATCCAAAGCTACTTCCGGGCTCTTGGGCACGAATTCCGTATTGCCTAAAAGGAAGCGTATGGCGGATCCTTCCTGCTCTATATGGTCGAAGGAGAAAGCCTCGGAGCCGGGCCATCCCTTAAACACAAAGCTCGTGACGCCGTTACGCCCCGGGAAAGGGTCAGCAGAATAAGAATCGGCATTCTCGTGGCCGTCGGCCTCCACGAGGTCGAAATTCTGATGGTCGGGATCGTTGTTGATGGTATTTCCCCACCATTTCTCCTCATCCATATCCACATGCCATACGAGCATCCCCTCTCCGGGAAGATATGTGTCCCATCCTTCACGACAGCGATGCTCAATAATGAAATACTCGCGGCCGTCGGTGCCGTCCACATCCACCCTGTAGGCCATATTGTCGCTTGCAAGAAGAGGCATATCGAGCCATCCCTCGGTCTTGGGCGACAGCTCGGTATAATCGAGCCATCCGAGTTCGGCGCGCTCGAAGGCATTGAAGAGCGGAGGGGTGTTCTGGTCGTTGAAGTAGGAGGCTGCGGCCATGGTGTCCCACTGGTTGACACCGGTGCGTCCAGATGTATATGCCGTATCGTAATGGTCGGCGATTCCAAGCACATGTCCGAACTCATGCACGAAAGTGCCGATGCCCACAGGCTTGAAGTCGGGACCGGAGCCGCCTCTTATCTCGTTGCTGCATGCGTAGCGGTTGAGACGGATACCATCGAGTATCAGCTCCTTTCCCCAGCTCTCCTCGAGAGTGCCGGAATGGGGCCAGATGGCGTCGTTCCAGCCGGAATCGGCCTGACCGTAGCCGGCATAGAAGAAATAGATGTTGTCGACATAGCCGTCGCCGTCTGCATCGAATTCGGAATAATCGACAAGCGGATCTGCCTTTCTGGATGCTTCCATCACCATGTCGACTACATTCACGTCGAGAAACTCTCTGTCGCCTCCGTAATGTCTCACCGGCTTGTCGAGCATAACGGGGCCGACCACTGTGAATTCAGGATCGAACTTTCCGGCTGAGCTTGCCAGATAGAAATCGCGTGCTGAGCCATTGGCTCCGTTGTTCCAGGTGAAACCTTCCGCATTGAGCAGACCTTGGTAGTATTGATAGGGATCACTGACCGTGGTGAAAGGAGTATCCTCAAACTCCACCAGAATCACGAGTGCCTTCTGATGGCCGATGGTGGGATAGTTGGAAATCTTGACTCTTTGAGGATCGCGGCGACTCTCTTTCCTTCTCAAGCGGGATGAGTCAAGATAAGCCCATACACTGCTTCTGTCGATGCCGGCGATTCTGGCAGCAATCTCCGGAGCGCGGTCGCCAGGATTGGAGGCCTGGATTCCGAGCGACCGTATGGAGGTCCCTTCTATCTCCGCGAACTCATAGCGGCCGGTAGAAGAGTCCTGCACAAGGGGGTAGCCGTCGGATGTGAGCATCACGGCGCCATGCTCGTCGCCACGGATGTTGATGGTGAGTTGTGAACCGTCGGGCTGAGCGACCACCACCGGATATGGAGTGGCCGGAACAAGCGAAGTCGAAACCAACTTCTTTCT
>USHH01000012.1 GCA_900554345.1 uncultured Bacteroidales bacterium
TCTACACCGCCGGGCACAAGGAGACCCACGAGGGCTTTCCCGTTGTTCGGGCCCTGAGTCGGGTCGGCCACTGCCACAATCCCGTCTCTTGAAGAAGAGAATCGCGCGGGATTGTCGCGAAGCGGAAATCCCGCCGCTATCTTTCTTTCAGACGACAGGCCGTCGTAATAAACCTCGGAATAATTAAGGTGGGTGGCTTTGTCGAGACGAATTTTCCTATGCTCCGTCACCGTGTCGCATCCTGCCACAGCCGGTGGAAAGTCGAGCCGGAACACCAGTGAGTCGGGAGTGTCGGCAATTATCTCGACAGTCTCATATGTCCAGGGCATCACGAGACGTCCCTCTTCCAAAAGCGCTGTGGCTCCACATCCGAGAGTCGCGCCTACGGCATAGCAGTCCATTCCCTTGCCGTGGTCGATATGATAGGTGAACGAGTTCTCGAATTCCTTTGCAGCGGCCGGATCGATTTTCCTTAATGAATCGACCTTTGCCCAGTTTGCCGGATCGGTCTGGACGGCATAAAGCTCCTCAAGCACGAGCCCTTTGCCCGGATATTTCAGGAAAATGTCGTAGCCAAACGATTTCTCGCCGTTTTTACGTGTCTGCGGTCCGTATGCACGGAAAGCCACAATATCGTTTTCCCATGCGAAATCATCGTTTCTTTGCGGATAGGTTCTGGCCGAGAACGAACGATCGCCGGCGGCATGGATGGCCAGTGGCGCGATGGCTCCCGCGGATGCCGTCACTGCAACGACACCCGAAAGGAATATGGAATGTGTTTTTTTCATATCCGGAGAATATGATTGAATTTATGCTAAGGTCTATGTATTAAATCAAGAGGAGGGATTCCGACTAAGGTTTAGCCGTAAGCAGGCGTCTGGCTGTGCCTGACGTCAATGGCTGCCGCAAAGTTAGCCACAATTATGAAAAAAAGCAAGAGATTAAACGATTCTTTGGAATATTTTAAAACCATTGCGTGAAACTATGAAAAACAGACATACGAAACAAACTTTTTCCGACAGGAGGTTGTTTTAATAATGTTAAAAATACTGAATACACAGTTTCCGTCGAAACCTAATTATAAATATTCATATTATGCATTTTTCACCCAAGGAGAAAGACAAACTGATGCTGCTCACAGTAGGCATGATAGCCGAACGCAGACTCAACAAGGGCCTCAAGCTCAACTATCCCGAGGCAGTGGCTTATATCACAAGCGCTGCGCTCGAGGGCGCCCGTGAAGGAAAAACAGTGGAGGAAGTGATGCACGATGCAGCCAATGTCCTCAAGAAAGAGCAGGTGATGGACGGCGTAGCCGACATGATCACCCTTCTCCAGGTAGAGGCCGTCTTCACCGACGGCTCACGGCTCGTCAGCATCCATCAGCCTATCAAATAAGCTGGCTCACAAAGTATTCATCCATCAAAAATCGCTCAGAATATGGACAAGACCAACAATGCAGCCGGCCAGAGCTATGAGACCCCGACCGGCATATATCCCGGCACACCCGATATAGCATATCCCAACACTCCGGGCTTCACGCCCAAGGAGTATGTGCCCGTAGGCGGCGTCATCCTCGCCGACACGCCTATCGAATACAACACCGACCGCCGCACGGTGAAGCTCAAGGTGCGCAACACCGGCGACCGTCCCGTGCAGATCGGCTCCCACTTCCACTTCTTCGAGGTGAACCGCTATATGGAGTTCGACCGCAACAAGGCTTTCGGCTACCATCTCAATATCCCCGCCACCACCGCTATCCGTTTCGAGCCTGGTGAGGAGAAGGAAGTGGAGCTCGTACAGTATGCCGGCAAGACACGCGTCATCGGCTTCAACGACCTGGTGAACGGCTATGCCGGATACGAAGACACCCCGTCGTTCTATCCCAAGCATATCGAAGCTATGCGCAGGGTTGAGGAATACGGCTTCAAGAACGTAAGCGAGGAGGAGGCCGACGCCGAGTTCACGCAAGACGAGGTCAAGAAATAATCACACACCCACTAAACAAGCTCAATCATGGCAACCATATCAAGACAAGAAAACAATATGCTGTTCGGCCCGACGGTGGGTGACAAGATCCGTCTCGCCAATACAGACCTCTATGTAGAGATAGAAAAAGACCTCCGCACATACGGCGACGAGCTCGTGTACGGTGGCGGCAAGACGCTACGCGACGGCATGGGCCTCGCCAACGACTGCTCGTGCGACGCAGGCAGTCTCGACCTGGTGATCACCAACGTCACCATCCTCGACCCGCTGCTCGGCGTCATCAAGGCCGACGTCGGCGTGAAAGACGGCAAGATCGCCGGCATAGGCAAGGCCGGTAACCCCAACGTGATGAAGGGTGTCACTCCCTCGCTCGTCACAGGTCCCTCGACCGACGCCATCTCCGGCGAGCATCTCATCCTGACCGCCGCCGGCATCGACGGCCACGTGCATTTCTGCTCACCCCAGCAGGCATACGACTGCCTCTCCAACGGTATCACCACCCTCATAGGCGGTGGCATCGGCCCCACCGACGGCACTAACGGCACGACAATCACCGCCGGACGCTGGAACATCATGAAGATGATGCAGGCAGCCGACGCCCTTCCCATCAATGTCGGCTTCCTCGCCAAGGGCAACTCTTCGGTGCTCGAGACTCTCAACCTTCAGATCGAGGCCGGAGCCTGCGGATTCAAGAACCACGAGGACTGGGGCGCTACACCCGCATCGCTCAGAAGCTGCATGGAGAGCGCCGACCTCTACGACGTTCAGGTGGCAATCCATACCGACACCCTTAACGAGAGCGGCTATGTGGAGGATTCCATCGCAGCGCTCGACGGACGCACCGTGCATACCTACCATACAGAGGGCGCAGGCGGCGGCCATGCCCCCGACCTTCTGAAAGTGGCTTCGCTTCCCAATGTACTCCCGTCGTCGACCAACCCGACACTGCCTTTCGGCATCAACTCGCAGGCAGAGCTCTTCGACATGATCATGGTCTGCCACAACCTCAACCCCAATATCCCGTCGGATGTGGCGTTCGCCGAGAGCCGCGTGCGTCCCGAGACACAGGCCGCCGAGAATGTGTTCCACGACCTCGGCATCATCTCGATGGTAAGCTCCGACTCCCAGGCCATGGGACGCGTGGGCGAATCGTTCATGCGCACATTCCAGATGGCCTCCTACATGAAGCAGGCGCGCGGCAAGCTTCGTGAGGATTCTCCCAACAACGACAACTTCCGTGTGCTCCGCTATCTGGCGCAGATCACCATCAACCCGGCCATCTGCTACGGCATCAGCGACGTGCTCGGATCAATCGCCGTCGGCAAGATGGCAGACCTGGTGCTCTGGAGCCCGGCGATGTTCGGCGTCAAGCCAGAGCTCGTGATCAAGGGCGGTCTCATCAACTGGGCCAACATGGGCGACACCAACTCATCGCTCGTCACACCGCAGCCCAAGATCCTGCGTCCGATGTACGGCACACTGGCCAAAGCGCTGCCCACGACCCGCATGACGTTCACCTCGCGTGCCGCCTACGACCTCGGCGTCCAGGAGAAATACGGCCTCGAGTCGATCATCTACCCCGTGCATGGCGTTCGCCAGATCACGAAGGCCGACATGGTGCTCAATTCCGCCACGCCCCACATCGAGGTCAACCCCGAGACATTCGAGGTCACCGTCGACGGCCATTCCTGCACTGTGGCTCCCGCCAAGGAGCTCCCGATGGCACAGCTCTACTGGTTTAGCTGACCATTTCATTTCTTATCAATATAACCCTCGGGCGGGGGAGTGCCACCGACAGTCCCCCGCCCGGCTTTATCCAACCACTGTAGAAACGCAGTTGTCAAAATTACATGAAAATCTACTCTGAGATAATCGGAAACGTGAATCTTTCCGAAGACTGGAAACAAAGACTCGAAGGTCTCGACATAGATTATGTAGTGCTCGACCAATGGACGGCACAGAAATCGAGATTCCTCGGCAAAGGCACCTCAGGCGCCGAATATCCCGTAGCACTTGCACGCCATTCCCGCATAGTGGACGGCGACATCATAGAATATTCTCCGGAAGAAAAGAAGGCGGTGGTGATCCGCGTCGACCTCAGCCCGGTGCTCGTGATCGATATGAGCGCCCTTGAGGACCGCGACCCCGCAACAATCATAAGGCTTTCCGTTGAGCTCGGCCACGCCATAGGCAACCAGCACTGGCCTGCTGTGGTGAAAGGCACCAAGGTATATGTGCCTCTCACCGTCGACAAGACAGTGATGCTCTCCGTGCTTGAGACCCACCACATAGAGGGAATCACGTTTGATTTCCATCCCGGCATCGAGGTGATACCCTATCTCGCTCCCCATGAGGTGAGACGTCTTTTCGGAGGCGCCGGACACGAGAGCCACAGCCATGAGCACGTGCATGCGGGCCTCCACGACCATCCGCATGAGCATACCCATACCCACGACGGCATGACCCATTCCCATCCTCATAACCACGACGACGATGCCCACCATCATCACCACGACGGTGATTCCGACGATGACTGTGGCTGCTCGCCGGCTTCCATCCACTGACAAAAGCGATTGCTTATGGAGATTCCACAGATAATGCACCTGCTGCAGTTCACCGATTCCACATTTCCTGTCGGCACATTCTCTTTTTCCAACGGACTCGAGACAGCGTCTTTCGAGGGAATGGTGAAAGATGCCGCCACCCTTGAGGAGTTCACACGCTCGCAGGCCCGACAGGCCGCCTTCAGCGACGGAGTAGCAGCCATCCACACCTATCGCGCGATGCTCAGCCACGACTATGAGGCGGTGAAGCATATCGACAGCTACCTGATGATGTTCAAGATGAACGCCGAGGCCAGACTGATGCTCCAGCGCATGGGAAAGAAGCTCGCCGAACTCGCCGTGAGGATCTTCGACTCGGAAATCATCTCGGCATGGCTCCGCGACATCAAGGAGGACAATACACCGGGAAGCTATCCTGTGGCCCAGGGACTCGTATTCGCAGCGGCTGGGATATCCGAGCGCGATCTCTTCTGCTCCCATCAGTATGGGGTCACGAATATGGTGCTCAGCGCGGCGCTCCGGTGTGTGAAGGTCTCCCACTACGACACGCAGATAATACTGTCGAGACTCACCGGCGAGACTGAATCACTCTACGAAGAAGCCGCAGCCATGGATCTCGAGGAGATGAACGCATTCTTTCCGCAACTCGACATCCTCGCCTCACTTCACGAGAAAGGGAACATGCGTATGTTTATGAATTGATGCATAATAATTTAATAGCTGATAATAAAACGCAATGAGTAATACTTGCAGAATAGGCATAGGGGGCCCCGTTGGCTCCGGCAAAACGGCCCTGATCGAGGCCATCACTCCCCGACTCCTTGAGCTCGGACAGAAAGTACTGATCATCACCAACGACATAGTGACCACCGAAGATGCCAAACACGTGAGGAAAACCCTTAAAGGAATTCTTCTGGAAGACAAGATTATAGGTGTGGAGACAGGTGCCTGCCCCCATACAGCGGTCAGGGAAGATCCCTCGATGAACATCGCCGCGGTAGAGGAGATGGAGGAGCGGTTTCCCGACACCGACATCGTGCTGATTGAGAGCGGCGGCGACAACCTTACCCTTACATTCTCTCCCGCACTCGTCGACTTCTTCATCTATGTGATCGACGTTGCAGCCGGCGACAAGATTCCACGCAAGGACGGCCCGGGCATCTCCCAGAGCGACATTCTCGTGATCAACAAGACCGATCTCGCGCCTTATGTCCACGCCGACCTCTCCGTGATGGACCGCGACAGCAAGCTGATGCGTCCCGGCAAGCCTTTCGTCTTCACCAACTGCATGACAGGCGAAGGCATCGACGAGCTCGTGGACCTCATCTTCAAGATGGCGCTTTTCGACAAAACAGAAAACAAATAAGACATGCTCACCACCGACAAGAAACTCGAGAAAACCGTCGCTCCTGAGGTCGACTTCTCGAAAGCACGCGAAATGAGGCGCTATCTCGAGGAGCCGAAGGCGATGTATGTCAACGCCCCGGGCAAGCACGGCTACCTGCGCCTCGGCTTCGAGCTCGACGCCAGGGGCAAGAGCATTCTTCGCGACCTCGACCGCAGGGTGCCCCTCATAGTGCAGCAGGAGCTATATTTCGACGAGGCGTGGCCGCAGCTACCCTGCGTCTATATCCTCTCTTCGGGAGGTCCGAATGTTGATGGCGACCGTTATCAGCAGGATATCACCGTGAAGAAGGATGCATTCGCATGGGTCTCCACGGGCGCCGCCACCAAACTCGCAATGATGCGCTATAACTACTCCGGGCTCGTGCAGAACATAGTGGCCGAGGAAAACGCATATCTCGAGTTCATGCCGGAGCCGGTGATTCCATGCCGGCATACACGCTTCATATCCGACACACGCCTCTGTGTCGACAAGACTGCTACCGTCTTCTACAGCGAGATATTCATGCCCGGGCGCAAATACCATAATGAGGGGGAGCTCTTTGAATACGACATCCTGTCGGTGTGCAGCCACGGCGAGCGACCAGACGGACAGCAGCTCTTCAGGGAGAAATTCGTGATCGATCCGCGTAAGGATTCCCCGCGCAACCTCGGCGTGATGGGCAGTTTCGACGTCTTCGCCAATGTGCTCGTGATGACGCCTCCCGACAAGGCCGACATCATATATGAGAAGACGCCGGCCTATTTCGACCGCGACAACAAGCTGGCAGCCGGCATAACCAGACTTCCCAACGAGGCCGGCCTCCTCTTCAAGGCGCTCGGCATGGAGCCGGGACCTGTGAAGAGACTGGTCAGGGAGTTCTGTTCTACGGTGCGTCAGGCAGTCAAAGGAATACCGGTGCCTCCGGAATTCCCCTGGAGATAAAGCAGCCGACCTAATCATGGCGACCGTGACCATTCAGGCCACGGCCGCTTTTTAATATGGATATTTATAACTAACTTTGTAGTCGATACATAACCTTAATCGAATTCTCAAATCCAAGCAACCATCATGAGACAGATCATTCAGATAGCGTTGGCCGTTGCTGCAACGGCTTTTCCGGCCATCCCGCTGAGCGCGATGGCTCAAGGCACAGGTCCAGAAAACGGAACCGACACACTCTATCGCTTCAAGAACAACGGCAATCCCCTAATCACGCATAAGCACACAGCCGACCCGGCGACCATGGTGATAGGTGACACCCTATGGCTCTTCACCGGTTACGACGAACCCGGCAACAAGGAGGGATACCACATGCCCAACTGGTGCGCCTTCTCCACCACCGACATGATCAACTGGGTGGAGCATCCCATACCGGTAAGGGCAGATGACTTCAAGTGGAATGATGCTCATGTATCGTTTGCCGGTCATCCCGTGAAAGGTCCCGACGGCAAATATTACTTCTATTCCTCCACCAACTGGTGTGGTATAGGAGTGGCAAGGGCCGACAGGCCTGAGGGTCCGTATGTCGATGTGCTCGGCAAGCCCTTGCTCACCAAAGACGACTGCGCCGGAGCCACCCACAGCTGGGTATGCATCGACCCAGCCGTCTTCATCGATTCCGACGGCCAGCCCTACATATTCTGGGGCAACAAGAACGCCTACTATGCAAAGCTGAAACCCAACATGACTGAGATCGACGGCGAGATACATCCGCTCGACCTAAAGGATTTCACGGAGGCACCGTGGGTTCATGAGCGCAACGGTATCTACTATCTGACTTACGCAGCCCAGTGGCCGGAGAAAATAGCCTATGCAGTGAGCGACAACATCAACGGTCCATGGGAATACAAGGGAATCATCTCCGAGGTGGCAGGCAACAGCAACACCACACATCCGGCAATCGTCAATTTCAAGGGCCGCGACTGGTTCTTCTCGCATATCGGAGGACTCGGCGGCGGAAGCGGAAGCCGCTCGATTATCATCGAACCGCTCTATTACAACAACGACGGCACAATCATGAAGATCAATCCCTCGACAGCCGGAGCATCAGTGGAGTATTCAGCGCTCGACAATCTCCACAATCCCATCCTGCCCGACTTCCATGCCGATCCGGAGATAATGTATTCCAACAAGACAGGACGCTACTACATCTATTCAACCACCGACGGCACTCCCGGATGGGGTGGTCACTACTTCAGGGTCTTCTCTTCAGGCAATCTCACAGACTGGACCGACTGCGGCATCATGCTCGACCTCAAAGGAAGCCAGGTGGAATGGGCTTCAGGCAATGCCTGGGCTCCCGCCATAATAGAGAGAAAGGAGGGAGACACCTATAAATATTACTTCTATTACAGCGGCCACAATTCCTCCACCGGACGCAAGGAGATAGGTGTAGCGGTCAGCGATGATCCGGCAGGTCCTTTCTATGACCTCGGCCACCCGATAATATCCGAGTCTCCGACAGGCTCCGGCCAGCAGATCGACGTCGATGTCTTGGACCCGGTCTCAGGGAGATACTATATCTACTGGGGCAACGGCTATATGGCCGGCGCCGAGCTCAACGACGACCTCACATCCATCAAGGAATCGACCGTCACCGTCATGACGCCGGAGGGAGGCACACTCCAGGATTACGCCTACCGCGAGGCTCCATACGTGTTCTACCGCGACGGCATCTACTATTTCCTATGGTCGGTCGACGATACCGGCTCGCCCAACTATCATGTGGCCTACGGCACATCGCAGTCGCCCCTCGGCAAAATCGATGTGGCCAAGAATCCCGTCATACTTCAGGCCGACGAAGAGAAAGGTATCTACGGACCGGCACATAACTCTGTAATCAACATACCGGGCACGGATGAATGGCGCATCGTCTACCACCGCATCAACCGCCACTACGTGGATCCGGACAAGGCGCCGGGCATCCACCGCGAGGTGTGCATCGACAGGCTTGAGTTTAATGACGACGGCACAATCCGGAAGGTGACCCCGACACGCTGACCTTCCAAGACAACAGAAGAGGCTTCCTCCACGTGGAGGAAGCCTCTTCTGTGTCTTGGTAGGATTCAGAATCAATACTTGATGTCGCTCCATGCCGGGGGATTCTTGCCCATGAGGTGCTTCACGAAGAAGTCATAGCGCTTGTGGTCTCCGTAAGCCTCGCCCATGGTGTGATGGGCACCGGGAATCACCACAAGCTCGAATTCCTTGTTGGCCTTGATAAGGGCGTTTGCCACCTGCATTGTGGATGCAGGATCTACATTGTCGTCGATCTCACCCACCACGAGCATCAGCGGACGTTCGAGCAGATGGGCGTTGGCGACATTGGAGCATTCCTCATAGCTCTCGTCGACGGGATAACCCATCCAGAGCTCGTTCCACCATATCTTGTCCATCCTGTTGTCGTGGCATCCGCATGCCGAATAAGCTGCCTTATAGAAGTCGGGATGGAGGAGCACCGCATTGGTCGATTCCTGTCCACCGGCCGAACAACCATAGATACCCACATTGTCGATGTCGATCTCAGGATATTTCCCGGCAGCGGCGCGTAGCCATGCGATATGGTCGGGTATGCCGGCGTCTTTCAAGTTCTTATAGCACACGTTCTCGAAATCGCGGCTGCGGAAGGAAGTGCTCATGCCGTCGGCCATCACCACGATGAAACCGAGCTCGGAAAGCGGCACCATCCAATAGTTGCAGGAGAGGAACTTCTTGGGCACATACTGGTCGCCGGGGCCCTGATAGATATATTCCACTACAGGATATTTCTTCGACTGGTCGAAATTAGACGGACGCTGGATAAGGCCCCAGATCGGAGTCTTGCCGTCGCGGCCCGGAGCGGAGAACACCTCCGGAGCACGCCAGCCGTTGGCGAGAAGCAGGGAGATGTCGGCCTTCTCGAGCTGTGTGAGCTCACGGCCATCGACGGCTGAGCGAAGGGCGGCAACAGGTGCCTCTGTCGGTGACGACCACACATCCACAAGATATTTCATATCGGGGGAGAAGGTTGCCTCATGATACCCCTTGGCCGGAGTCAGGTCGGTGAGTCCGGTGCCGTCGAAACCTATGCTGTAGTAGTGGATGTTGTAGGGATCCTCGTCCTTGTTGACTCCGTTGGCCGAGAAGTATATCTTCTCATTGTCTTCATCCACATCGAGCACCTCGCGCACATACCATTCACCTTTTGTAATCTGATGGAGCGGCTTGCCTGTGGCGCGATCATACATATATAGATGGTTCCAGTTATCGCGCTCGCTTGCCCAGATCATCCGTTTGCCATCGGAGAGCATACGACGCATCACACGCGGATAGTTCACGTATTTTTCCGAAGTCTCCTCCACGAGGGGACGCACCTGGCCGTTGTCGGCCGAGAGCTCGAGCACACGGTAGACCTTGTGGCCGCGCTCGTTGTAGTCGAACACTATGCCGCTGCTGTCATCGTTCCACTCCGGTCCGTAGATCTCATATTGATGGTCGAAAAGCTCCGTCGACGGAATCACCGCCTGCCCGGTCTCCACATTGAAGATGCAGGGCACCTTGAAACTCAGCTCGTCGCCGGGCTTGGCATACTCCTGCTTATGGAGCTTGGGCTGCCGCTGGTCGGAGGGCGATGACTCCACATAGTAGACATATCTCTTCTCCGCGGGACGGATCCTGCATGAAGCCACCTTCTTGCTGTCGGGGCTCCATGCAATCCATGAGGAATAATAGTTGCCGTCGGTTCCGTCTAT
Source organism: uncultured Bacteroidales bacterium (assembly GCA_900554345.1). Classification (GTDB taxonomy): domain Bacteria; phylum Bacteroidota; class Bacteroidia; order Bacteroidales; family Muribaculaceae; genus Lepagella. The sequence continues at coordinate 10,671 of USHH01000012.1, forward strand.
ACTTAGTGCCCTCTCCTTGCCTGTGGCGTTGTCTTTCACATAGACATTGCTATTTCTTATGAAGGCGGTCTTCGTGCCGTCGGGCGACACTACCGGCTCCGCGCCCTTCTCATCGTCTACCACCATCCAGTGGGGCATCTCCGGCGGCACAGGGATAGCGCCGAGATCCTGAAGGCGGTTGCTCTTCACCGCATACTGCCACACCTTTCCGGCATGGTTGAAACGGAGCGTATCGCCTTTAGGCGACACCTGAAGCACATTCAGATAGAGGCTGTCGGCGCTTACATGACCGGCCGAAGCCGAGAGCCTCGCGGCCAGGCCGGAATGGTCGAAGAGGTCGACGCGCTTGCCATTGTCGGCATTTACCTTTACATAACGGCGTCCCTGAGGGGTCTCCCTGACATACCAGAAGGAGGGGAGACCCGTGAGCCAAACCGGCCGGACATTGGAATAATACACGTTTCGGGCTCCAAAACGTTTAGGAGCGTCGTAGGCACGGTTGTAGTCTTCAAGCGTGCCTTGCGCGGAGAGCGACAGCGTGGCCATCGCCATTACCGGCAGAATTAAAGTTCGCTTCATAGTATGTCTGGTTGGTTAATGTACTGTCACATCACGCGTGTTGAATTCTAAATATATGTTAATCAGATATTTAGAATTCAGACGAAAAATGAAAGCGGATCTTGGGGAAGTCTGTCCTCGCCATCTGGAGCACATAGTTGGAGTCGGCGAGAAAGACATCGCGTCCCTCCTTGTCGATGGCCATGAACTGATGTTTGCGCTTCTTGAAGGCAGCCAGCGCCTCAGCGTCATCCGACTCCACCCAGCACGCCTTGTAGAGGCTGATCGGCTCCCAGCGGCACTGCGCACCGTATTCATGAAGCAGACGGTATTGTATCACCTCAAACTGAAGCTGACCCACGGTGCCTATGATCTTACGGCCGTTGAAGCTGTTGGTGAAGAGCTGTGCCACACCCTCGTCCATCAGCTGCTTGATGCCCTTGTCGAGCTGCTTGGCCTTCATGGGGTCGGCGTTCTCGATATACTTGAACATCTCGGGAGAGAAAGAGGGGAGACCCTTGAAGTGAAGCAGCTCGCCACCCGTCAGCGTGTCGCCGATCTTGAAGTTGCCTGTGTCAGGCAGTCCGACGATATCACCGGGATAAGCCTCGTCGACCACGCTCTTCTTCTGAGCCATGAACGCCGTGGGCGCCGAGAAGCGCATCATCTTGTCGCTGCGCACATGCCGGTAGTTGACATTGCGCTCGAACCTGCCGGAGCAGACCTTCACAAACGCGATGCAGCTACGGTGGTTGGGGTCCATGTTGGCGTGAATCTTAAACACGAAGCCGGTGAACTCCTCCTCGTGTGGGTCTACTTTCCTTTCTACAGCCTCAATGGCCTTGGGCGACGGAGCGATCTCCACAAAGCAGTCGAGAAGCTCCTTCACGCCGAAAGTATTGAGCGCCGAGCCGAAAAACACCGGCGCCACATCGCCGGCAAGATACTGCTCCTTGTCAAACTCCGGATACACACCCTCGATAAGCTCGAGATCCTCGCGAAGCTTAGCGGCATCGGCCTCTCCCACGCGGGCGTCGATTTCCGTAGAATTGATGTCGTCGATAGCCACGCGCTCCGAAACAGTCTGCTTCGAGGGAGTGAAAAGGTCGAGGCCATGCTCGTAGATGTTGTAGACACCCTTGAACTTCGCTCCGATGTTGATGGGCCACGACAGGGGCCTCACCTTGATCTGGAGCTCCTGCTCCAGCTCGTCGAGGATGTCGAAAGGATCGCGACCCTCGCGGTCGAGCTTATTGACGAATATGATCACCGGGGTCTTCCTCATGCGGCATACCTCCATGAGGCGGCGTGTCTGTGTCTCGACACCCTTTGCCACATCGACCACAATGATTACCGAATCGACGGCCGTCAGGGTACGGAAGGTGTCTTCCGCGAAATCCTGGTGGCCCGGGGTGTCGAGGATGTTGATCTTGTAGTCGCCGTAGTTGAATCCCATCACGGATGTGGCCACAGAAATGCCCCTCTGTTTCTCGATCTCCATCCAGTCGGAAGTGGCTGTCTTTTTTATCTTATTGCTCTTCACCGCGCCTGCCACGTGGATGGCGCCTCCGAAAAGCAGCAGTTTCTCGGTGAGGGTTGTCTTTCCGGCGTCAGGATGCGATATGATCGCGAAAGTGCGCCTCTTTTCTATTTCCTTGTCAAGTATGTCGCTCATGATGTGATGTTGGTTCAGTCGTCGCTTTCAAGCTCGTTGTTGTAGTCTTTCTTATAGTAATGCGCAAGCAGGGCCAGGAATTTCGATATCTGCGACGCAGCGTCGAGTGTCTCCTTCGATATCTCCTTGCCCTGAAGGCGCAGCATTAGGATGCCGTAGAGGGCATTGAAACAGGTCTCTATCTCGCCGGCTTTCTGCTCGCCGGCCTTGGCCCTCAGCTCGACTATATACGGCAGGGTATGATAGAACTGGGCGTTGTAGGCCGCAAACTTAGGATTAACCATCAGCCGGCGGTGAAGGTCATCGAGCGCTATGATTACGTTCTTGTTGAGCTGCAGATGTCCCTTCTCGGCCACCCCCTCCAGCCGCATCATGTCGATAAGCGACTCATACCATTCCCTCATCTCCTTGCGCTGCTGGTCGGTGAGGTCGGTATAATGCTTTATCACCGTCTCCTCGATTTTGTCTATATCGAGTCCGTTGGCGCGAATGAGGTCTTCTATCTGCCACATATATAGAAGATATTCCGCTATATTCTCCCGTTTTTTCTGAGAAGCTGTAATCATTTCTGTCCGCTTGAATTATTGTGCAAAGTTAGCAATAATCCCGCTCTTTTACAACTGCCAAGCCGGAGCCAACGTTATGGTTTCATTATTTTTCACTAATTTTGCATATCAATCGCAAAACCCATGCTGACACTCACATATATCTGCCATTCCTGTTTCCTGCTCGACACTCCGGATTGCGCCGTAGTGTTCGACTACTGGAAAGACCCCACAGCCGAAGATTCCGCACATCCCCGCTTCCTCGACACAATTCCACCCGACAAGCCGTTTTACGTAGTGGTAAGCCATCACCACAAGGACCATTTCGTAAAGGAGATCTTCGACTGGAAAAGGCGCTTCTGCCATATCCATTACATACTCAGCAAGGATGTGGCACGCCATGCCAGTCATATCCTTAAAGCCGACAGTCTATACAAAGGCGTCAAGCCCGATGCCGAAGACTACACGGTGATGCGTCCCGGCGAAAGATATTCCGACGCCAATATCTCTGTAAGGGCATTCGGGTCGACCGACATCGGCAATTCATACGTAGCTGACCTTAATGGCCTACACGTCTTTCATGCCGGCGACCTCAATGCCTGGATGTGGAAAGACGAATCGACTCCGGCCGAGGTGGCGGAAGCGGTTCAGGCTTACAACCGGATACTTGCAGGGATTGCTTCTGAATTCCCTACACTCGATATTGCCATGATGCCGGTAGACTCAAGGATAGGCACAGATTACTTCACGGGAGCCGCCATGCTGGTAAGAATTATCGATGTCAGGCATTTCATTCCGATGCATTTCGCACTCGGCTCAGAAGAGGAGCAACGACGCCGACGCCGCGATGCCCTGGCATTCGATCTCTATGCCAATCCGGATCGTGGCGAATATATCGGTCTTGCCTCACCATACGCCCGCTTCTCGATGGCATAGTCCATCGATGTCAGCGGCGCTGCATCACGAGGCGCGCGAAGAGGAGGGGAGTGCCCGACTTTTTTTCCACAAGCGAGAAGGAGCTCTGGCTGACATAGCCCTCGGGAGCCCCGTCATGGCGCATAATCTCCACCGGCATAGCATAGCGGGCCTCATGCAGGAAACTCATCTCAAGACGCTTTACGAAGGCAGCGTCGAAATCCTCCAGGCTGAACTGATTGAGAAGCATGGTGAGATACCTCACAGTATTGACGTGGCGGTAAGAGTCGAGGTCGCAATATTTGAACGTGTAGGGACGTGGCGTTGCGGTGGCGATAAGAGCGCCTTTTGGCATATCTTCGCCAGATGTCGCCACTATGGGGATATGTCGCGCCTGGCGTGAGATAGGACATTGCATTCCATTATCGATTAGCGAGGTGTCGAAATCCAGATGCACAAGACTCACTCCTTCACGGGTAGCTTTGTCGAGCACCATCCATATAGAACGCGCATATCCTATCGGATTGCCGTCCATATCGTCGACACGAAACGCACGCTGTGAGAAGTGTCGGTTCCACCCCTCCACCCATGTGTGAAGTGTGTAGTCCTGGTTGACGGCGGGATATCTCTCCATCTCGACCGTGAGACGCGAGAGCACCCATCCGGCGTTGAGATGTTCCATCGATGGATTGCCTATTCCGAGCGAATTGGCATGGGAAGTGGCGATGTCTATAATCTTGGTGACAAGGGCTGTCAGCGCGAGCTTCTGCTCCGGATCGGCCTCTGCGGCCGATGCGAAATATTTCTCAGTCAGTATCTTCTGCTTCATAATGTATAGCGTGGCAATCACGCATGGCAGCCGGTGTCAACCCTGCGGCCGTATTGCCTTATGCAAAATTAATAAAATTTTCTCAAGTATCCTCGCAAGCGCCTGTCTCGTCACGTTTTTTAATGCCTATAGGCAGAAATGTCGCGATTTATATTTAATTTTGCATTATATTTCAGATGGCACATCTTTTTTTTCTGAAGAGAATATCAAATCTTTGGGGCGGAATCATACTTTCCGGCCTGTTGTGTCTGGGCCTCTCCGGATGCAGCAGCAGCCGGCATGTGCCTGAGGGCCAATTTCTTCTCGACAAGGTCTCCGTCAAGGTGCCAGACAGCGTCAGGGGGCTCGACAAAGAAGAGCTCCTCACTTACCTCAGGCAGCAGCCAAACCATAAGATGCTTTGGGCTACAAAATTCCGTCTCGGCGTCTATAACATGAGCGGCCGCGACACCACGAAATGGTACAACCGTTGGGTGCGCCGACTCGGCGAGCCGCCGGTGATCTACGACACCCTTCTGACCCGCGAAAGCGCCTCGCAGCTGCAGAAGGCCCTTGCCAACAAAGGTTACCTTCATTCCTCAGTGACTGTGGACACCGTAGCCGACCACAAAAAGAGGAAAATGACGGTGAACTATCATCTCGATCCCGGGAAGCCGCATGTGATCGAGAACATCGAGTATAAGTTCGCCAACGACACCCTGAAGGAACTGATCATACGCGACAGCCTCCACTTCGTTGTGCGCAAGGGCGACCGTCTCGACCGCGCGATGCTCGACACACAGAGGGAAATCATCACCAATTATCTGCGCAACCACGGATATTACGGTTTCGCCAAGGAGCTCGTCACCTTCAACGCCGACACCACAACCGGCAGTCTCGACGTAGACCTCACGATGACAGTGCGCCCTCCATACCAACGCCCGAACACCTCCGACCAGATCAAGACCCATGAGGTCTATATCGTCAGAAACGTGTATTACGTCACAGACTTCGACGCATCCAACCCCGATTCACCACTGATCGATGCCAGACGCGATACCGTTAGATATAAAGACATCTCCGTCATTTATGGAGCGAAGCGTTATCTGCGCCCCTCAGTGCTCTACGACAACTGCTTCATCAGGGCCGGGAGCGAATACCGGCAGCGCGATGTCGACCGCACCTATCAGGCCCTCTCCCGTCTTTCCATCCTGAAGTTCATCAATGTCAGATTCCGTCAGGTAGCGGAGGCCGACGGCATAGGCTTCCTCGACGCATATATACTGCTGACGCCGGCCAAGAGCCAGAGCTTCGCCATCGAGGTGGAAGGCACCAATTCGGAAGGTGACCTCGGCGCGGCCCTCTCGTTAAGCTACGCCCACCGCAATATAGGCAAAGGCTCCGAGACACTCACCACAAAGGTGAGAGGAGCATATGAATCGCTTAGCGGGAATCTCGACGGCCTCATTCACCACCGATATATGGAATATTCGCTCGACCTCGGCATCAATTTCCCGAAGTTCAAGGCGCCGTTCCTGCATGAGGCGTTCAAGAGAAACATCAATGCCACCACGGAGCTCCATCTCTCCATGACGTATCAGGAACGCCCCGAATACACCCGTATCATCTCCAACGCCGGATGGAGTTATAAATGGCAGGAACGCTTCTCGCGCAATCGTCATATATTCACTCCCATCGACATCAACTACGTATATCTGCCGGAAAGCACATATAACTTCATCGACCAGATAGCTCCCGACAACCCTCTGCTTCGCTACAGCTATGAAGACCATTTCATCATGCGCATGGGCTACACCTTCTACCACTCCAACAAGCGACCCGACGCTCCCTGGCGACGCGGAAGGCAGAGAGACATCTACACCGTGCGCGCCAATGCGGAGATCGCCGGCAATCTCCTCTACGCCCTGAGCAATATCTTCGATTATCAGGCAGGCCATCACGAAAATCCCTACAAGGTGTTCGGCATCCACTATTCGCAATATTTCAAGATAGAGGGTGATTTCGGCTATCTACACGTATTTGACAGCCGTAACTCCCTGGGCGCCCATTTCGGACTCGGCATAGGATATCCATACGGCAACTCCTCCATACTTCCCTTCGAGAAGAGATTCTATGGCGGTGGCGCCAACGGAGTGAGAGGGTGGGACGTGCGCACACTCGGACCGGGCTCCTATCCGGGCTCGAACTCAGTGAGCGACTTCATCAACCAGTGTGGCGACATCCGCATTGACATGAGCGTGGAATACCGCGCCAAGCTCTTCTGGGTCTTCGAGTTGGGCGCATTCATAGATGCCGGCAATATATGGACGATACACAATTATCCCAATCAGAAGGGAGGAATGTTTCATTTCAATTCGTTTTATAAACAGATCGCCCTCGCCTACGGTCTCGGCCTCCGCATGGACTTCTCGTATTTCATGCTCCGCTTCGACCTCGGCATGAAAGCCCACAATCCCGCTATGGGAGCCGAGCCATGGCCGCTGATCCATCCACGTTGGAAGAGAGACTCATCGTTTCATTTTTCCATCGGATATCCGTTCTGAACCCATTAAACACGCAATTATGAAAAGACTCGCCATATTCGATCTCGACGGCACCCTGCTCAACACCATCTCCGACCTCGGGGCATCCTGCAACTATGCTCTCGAAGCCCTCGGCTTCGCTCAGCATCCGATTTCCGCCTACAACTACATGGTGGGCAACGGTGTCAGGAAACTTCTCGAAAGGGCACAGCCGGATGCCTCTCCGGAGACTATCGACGCGCTGCTCGTGAAATTCCGCGAGCACTACGACCTCCACAACACCGACACGACGAAGCCCTATCCCGGCATTCCGGAGCTGCTGCATACCCTTCACGACCGTGGGGTGGCCCTGGCCGTTGCCTCCAACAAATACCAGAAGGCGGCCTCGCAGATTATATCTCATTTCTTTCCCGACATTCCGTGGGTAGCCGTGCTCGGGCAGAACGACACGCGCCCGGTGAAACCGGATCCCTCGATAGTGTTCGAGGTGCTCTCTATACATCCCACAAAAAAAGCCGATGTCCTCTATATAGGAGACTCGGCTGTGGATATCGAGACCGCACGCAGGGCATGTGTGGAGTCAATAGGTGTCACGTGGGGATTCCGCCCGGTGTCGGAGCTGCGTAAGGCATGCGCCAATCATGTGGTGAGCAATCCCGAGGAGATCCTCAAATATCTCGACGATCCTTTCTGAGCTCACGTGTGCTTCGCGTCAGATCATTCATGTATGAAATTCGTGAAGTTCTCACGCTCCTGCGGTGGCAGTCCGCCAAGGTCCTTAGCCATGGCGATTGCCTTCAGCAGGAAGGCCATGTTGCGTCCGAGGTTGCGCATGGTCTGCAGTCCCTCGAGGTCTTCCTCCACATCTTTCGGCGTGTAGCCATGCACTTCGTTCCAATAGGTGCTTGAGGCTATCGGCATACTGCTGATGGTGAAATATTTGTTGATGTCATCGAAAGCCGACGTCGAGCCGGCCCTGCGCGACGAGACTACAGCGGCACCCACCTTCATAGTCTTGTCGACAGAGGCGAAGGTGCTGTAGAAGAGTCGGTCGAGAAAGGCATGGAGCTGGCCGTTGGCTCCTGCGTAATAGGTAGGAGTCCCCACTATGATTCCGTCGGCCTCGGCGAATTTCGGAGCGGTGGCGTTTACAAGGTCGTCAAACACGCATTTATTATGCTGGCGGCAGTAGTGGCAGGCAATACATCCGCGGATATCCTTGTTTCCGACGTGGATCATCTCGGTGTCGATGCCGTTCTCATGGAGCACTTTCTCTACTTCATGAAGCGCCCTTACGATGCAGCCGTTGATGTCAGGGCTGCCGTTGATGAGTAATACTTTCATAATTTCCTAATGAATGATTATTGGTTTCTGAAATTATAACCCTCCGCAATCCGTAATTGTTTCCACGACATCACACGCCAACCGGGTAAAATCCGTTTAATGACGATATAAAAAAGGTGAGGGCAGCACATCGAATGATATGCTGCCCTCCGTCCTGTGTCCGAAATGAGACTCGAACTCACACGGCCTAATGGCCACTACCCCCTCAAAGTAGCGCGTCTACCAATTCCGCCACCCGGACATCAAGGGGCTTTCAAAAGCCTTGGAGCGAAAAACGGGACTCGAACCCGCGACCCCAACCATGGCAAGGTTGTGCTCTACCAACTGAGCTACTTTCGCATTCTTTAGCTTCATGCTCTCTGCCGACTGAAAGTTGTCATTGTTCTTTTTGGAGCGAAAAACGGGACTCGAACCCGCGACCCCAACCATGGCAAGGTTGTGCT